>CBFGNE010000135.1:0-7749 GCA_965649995.1 uncultured Mucilaginibacter sp. | reverse complement strand
GGGTGGAGGCGGCTTGCCAAAGGGTAGGGTGATAGAAATTTACGGCCCGGAATCATCGGGTAAAACTACCCTGGCCATACACGCTATTGCCGAATCGCAAAAGAGGGGTGGCATTGCTGCTTTTATTGATGCGGAGCATGCCTTCGATAGGTTTTATGCTAAAAAGCTGGGTGTGGACGTAGAGAACCTGCTGATCTCACAGCCGGACAACGGCGAGCAGGCTTTAGAAATTGCTGATAACCTTATCCGCTCGGGCGCTATTGATATTTTAGTTATCGACTCTGTTGCTGCATTAGTGCCAAAAGCTGAGATAGAAGGCGAAATGGGCGACTCTAAAATGGGCTTGCATGCCAGGTTGATGTCGCAGGCATTGCGTAAGTTAACCGGCACCATTAGCAAAACCGGGTGCTGCTGTATCTTCATCAACCAGCTGCGCGATAAGATCGGCGTTATGTTTGGTAACCCGGAAACTACTACAGGTGGTAACGCCTTAAAATTCTACGCATCGGTACGTTTGGATGTACGCCGTATATCGCAAATTAAAGATACCGACGAGGTATCAGGTAACCGTGTTAAGGTGAAGATCGTAAAAAACAAAGTTGCTCCGCCGTTCCGTATAGCCGAGTTTGATATCATGTTTGGCGAAGGTATTTCTAAAGCCGGCGAAATTATCGACTTGGGTGTAGAGTATAACATCATCAAAAAAGCAGGATCGTGGTTTAGCTACGGCGATACCCGCCTTGGCCAGGGCCGCGATGCGGTTAAACAACTGATACTGGATAATCCCGAAATGGCCGAAGAGCTGGAACGCAAAATAAAAGCGACTGTTACCGGCGAAGCTTTAGCAGAAGTTTAGTTGAGGATTACGCCGATTAAGGATTGATTTCACCGATTAGGCAGGTTACACCGAATAGGGTAATATACACCGATTGAGGAAGCATTCATTCATTAACGAGTAATTCTGATCCTACTGATTTTTATAATAGCGACAGCTTTCTGATTGGGAGGCTGTTGCTGTTTTATATATAGCGATCATATAGGATTTCGTCTTGGGGATTTCATCCCTGCAGTGTCTTTTCAATACTATTAGGTCAATGTGAGTTCGATTGGTAAAATGACCACTATGAAAGCATCAGAATGGTGATGCGCTCGCTATCTGCCAACGATGCTTTCCTATCCCGCAATTATAATTACCAGTATCCAACCGGTATTTAGCTAGTTCGGCCTCAAATTCTTTGCAGAAATCATTTGACTGAATGATTTGCCCGTTGCTTAAACTTTTTATTTAGTTATCCCGAAATCTCGTTAACTATGTCTATAACACATATTTTACGATAAATTATGTGTTAATATAAATGTTATACATACATTTAATAACTAGTTATAAACCAACATGAAAATATTATTTAACGTACTTATCCTATTCAGTTTATCGGCTGCTGTACATGCACAAAGTGGGCGGTCGGTTTTGGATTTTGATCAAAACTGGACGTTTAACCTGGGCGATGTACCCAACGGCCAAAATGTTGATTTTAAGGATGCCAGCTGGCGAAAATTAAATTTACCTCATGACTGGAGCATAGAGGGTGAATTTAGCAAAGAAAACCCGGCCACAGTGGAAGGCGGCGCTTTACCAGCCGGCATAGGCTGGTACCGTAAAACCTTTACCATCCCGCAAACCGATAAAGGCAAATTGATCTATATTGCTTTTGACGGTGTTTATCAAAAAAGCGATGTATGGATAAACGGCCATCATTTAGGTTATAGGCCAAACGGTTATATCAGTTTCAGATATGAGCTCACGCCGTATTTAAATTATGGCGGTAAAAATGTGATAGCTGTAAAGGCCGATAATTCGTTACAGCCAAATTCACGCTGGTATTCCGGTTCGGGCATTTACCGCAATGTTTGGCTGATAAGCACTAACAAAATTGCCGTTAACAATTGGGGTACTTTTGTAACCACACCCAAGGTAAGCGCCGGCCATGCCGATGTTAACCTAAGCGTTAGCATAAAAAACGCGGCGGGCAATACTAAACTTGCCACTATTGTGAGCAGCATTTATGCCAATGGTAAAGTAGTAACAAGCAAGACCCTTACAGGCGTTAGTTTAAAGGATACGGTTACTACTGTAAGCCAAAATTTCGGTGTTAATAACCCGGTGTTATGGTCGGTTAACAAACCATTCCTGTATAAAGTACAAACTAAAATATTGGTGAATAATGTGGTGGTTGATCAGTATGAAACACCGCTGGGTATCCGTTATTTCAATTTTGATGCGGATAAAGGCTTCAGCCTGAACGGTGTTCCCATGAAAATAAACGGCGTTTGCCAACACCATGACCTGGGCGCGCTGGGCACAGCATTCAATTTGCACGCGTTGGAAAGGCAGTTTAAAATATTAAGAGAAATGGGCGTGAATGCGATACGCACCTCGCACAACCCACCCCCACCAGAGTTTTTAGACCTTGCAGACCGCATGGGCTTTATTATTATGGACGAAGCATTTGACGTATGGCAGATCCATAAAAGGCCTCAGTTTGACTCTCATCTTTTCTTTAATGAATGGCACAAACGCGATCTGACAGATCAGATAATGCGCGATAGGAACCACCCTTCGGTAATGATATGGAGTATTGGTAATGAAATACCCGAGCAAAGAGATACCAGCGCTACACGTATAGCCCGCGAGCTTACCGGCATTATCCATCAACTGGATACTACAAGGCCAATCACTACAGCTAATAGCGAACCCGGCCCCGGCAATAAAATTGTTGAGTCGGGCGCTGTTGACCTGGTAGGTTACAATTACCATAATGGTGAACTTGCCAATTTCCAGAAGGACTACCCGGGTAAAAAATTTATTGGTACCGAAACTGCTTCGGCGCTGGAAAGCCGCGGTGTTTACAATAGGCAGTCCGATACCATACAACGGTGGCCGGGAGGTGGGATGGTTAATGGCAAAAAGGTGAGATGGACCATGAATGCCGATAACACCGTTAACGCTTATGATAATATTTCGGCACCCTGGGGTTTTACCCACGAAGAAACCTTGAAAATATATAAAAAATATGCTTTCCTGTCGGGCCAGTTCGTTTGGACCGGATTTGATTATATAGGCGAACCATGGCCTTACCATTGGCCATCCCGCAGTTCATACTTCGGGATAGTAGATCTGGCTGGCTTCCCTAAGGATGTTTATTATTTGTACCAGGGCGAATGGACCAATAAATCAGTGCTCCACTTATTACCTCACTGGAACTGGCAAGCTGGTAAAGTAGTTGATGTTTGGGCCTATTACAGTAATGCCGATGAGGTTGAACTGTTTTTAAACGGCAAATCGTTAGGTACAAAATCAAAACAGGGGGACAGCCTGCACATTGCCTGGAAAGTAAACTATGAGCCGGGTACCTTAAAGGCCGTATCGCGCAAAAATGGCAAAGTTGTGTTAACCACCGAAGTTAAAACCGCGGGCGCGCCAGCCAGGATAGAATTAAGTGCCGACAGGAGCAGCATACGTTCTAACGATCATGATCTTTCTTTTATCACCGTTAAAATTGTAGATAAGAATGGCATAATGGTGCCTAATGCTGATAATGATGTCAAATTCAAATTGTCAGGAGCCGATAGCTTCCTGGCAGGTGTTGATAATGGAAACCAAACCAGCCACGAATCGTTCAAAGCAGATCATCGTAAAGCATTTAATGGTTTGGCCCTGGCAATTATTGGCGCTAAAAATAAACCGGGTACAGTAACCATAACAGCAACAGCCGATGGCTTGCCTGTTGCATCGTTGCCAATTACTATTAAATAAATCAGTTGGGTACGAAACTTTTTTTGCTTACCACTGCATAGGGCTTGCTTTACTTTGTAAGGCAAGCTCTTTGTTTGGGCACCTGCAACTGAAATGGCCCAGCCCGGGAAAGGCTATAAAAACCTGGTGGGGTTACACTTGCTTAAACCGAACTCACGTTAAGTTAAGATTTTTTATCGCGCAAAGCCGCTAAGGCCGCAAAGTATAAAGCTTAAAATTCTTTGCAAATAGCCATTTTCACGTTCCATCGGAACGTTTTATGATATTAAGCATGCAACGGTCGCGGCTTTCTAAGTGCAACATTTTGTGAGTTAACTTAAATCTATCGAGAGGCCCCGCAGTGACGATAATTATTTTACAAAATAGCAATCAGCGGGCAACTACACGGAATCACAACAGCATCAAGATATTCCTCATTGTAACTTATTTATCCGCAGGAATAGCCCAATAAATACCAACGGAACGGCAATTAAAATAATTTTAAACCATATATTGATATGCCTCCAAAGTTCAATAAAAGAAAAAGTAACATCGCTGCTATTCAGGTTATTCAACCTCCGGTTTAATAATGTAGATTGGTCGTCGGCAACGTCAAGCTCCTTGCGTATTTCATTCACTTTTTCTTTATAAGAGTCCAGATTTTGCTTTGTTGAACTAAACACCTGCTCTAATGATATTTTATCATTATTTATTGCTTCTTCAATGGTTAATTTCTTAATGTGCAGGCTTTGTGACACAGTATCAACTGTATATAACTTCGTGTTAAAAGCTGCCTCGGCATCTTTTAAAGTACCCGCCGCTTTGGTATACTTGTCCCTTGCATTTTCTATTTCTTTTTGAGCCTCATCATAGCGTTGTTGAATGGATTTCACCTGATACCCACTATATACGGCTCCACCTAAGAAAAGCGCCACATTTAGCAATGTTATTGTTAATATAAGGGAAGCGGGTTTGAACCCCAAAAAGACAAAGGCCGCCCGGTCTTGGCTGGGCTCCTCCTCTCTTGGTGCCACTGTTGATAATGTAGGTTCGGCTACTTGATGTGCATCGATATCCGTTAAGCCTATCGGTGAAACATTTAGGTTCATTTCCAGGTTCGGAAAGCTTACAGCCTCCCGGATGTTTCTTTTAACAATCATTTTTATCAAACGCACTATATATTCAACAAATGCAATGCCACCTGATATTTTGCCTGCTATATCAAGAATGATAAGCCCGGTAACCAAAATGCTCCCTTGGTCGAATTGGATATCTGCAGTTATTTGACTTGTAAATCCAAGTTTCTTAATACTTTCGTCAAGCTCTTTTATCGTATTCTGCTCTATCTTCTTTCGCTCATAGTTTAAGTCTCTTAAGGAAATTGGGTTGTCTCCATCGCTGCCGGCGCTAATAATTTCGCCGGAAATTTCAAATAGTAATCTTTTTTGATTTGTTTCTGAAGGTTTCATAATGTGATAAGTTTAAGTGCTATAAATATACCTAATTATGAATAATTATGGTGGTTGAAAGCCAATTAGTTAGCGCAAATTTTGATAGAAATTGTGATGGAAACTTGATAATGGTGGTTCATAAATGGCTGATGGTAGAATAGTGAATTTGCGGGCCTTAAAAATCCCGGTGTAACAAAAATGGCCCGCTCAAACGAGCCGGCCATATTGTAAAGTTGTATTTATCGAAATTACTATTCCGTCCTTTAATCTATCCCTCTGAACAATCTGCTCCAGCGGATCTTGCTAAAGAAACCGGCGTTATCATCCCAGCTCATCCATATAAACAGGGCTTTGCCTACAATATGGTCTTCGGGTACAAAACCCCAGTAGCGCGAATCGGCAGAATCGTGGCGGTTATCGCCCATCATCCAGTAATAATTCATTTTAAAAGTATAGCTGGTTGTTTTTTTGCCGTTGATGAATATCTCGCCGTTTGTAATTTGTAGTTTGTTCCCTTCGTAAACTTCTATTGCGCGGCCGTACACGGGCAGTGTAAGGCTGTCTAGCTTAACGGTCCAACCTTTTTTAGGGATGATGATGGGGCCAAAATTATCTACGTTCCAGTTAAAATCTTTATTTTTTGGGTCGAGTTTATATTTTGGCGTCCCTGCCGGGAACACGGGGTTAAACGGATCTGCCGCGCCGGGTTGTTTAATATTTGGCGTGATAGATTTAATGTTGGAGTAACCCTTTATTTTACCTGCCGACTCCGCCGTCATAGTTGGGTTACCCACGTTTTCGTAGTTTGATACTTTCAGTTCGTCTAAAATGTCAGGGTTTAAATCGGTGCCATTATTTACAATAGTATAATCCAGTTGCGAACCCGGTGGGTTTGGCATTGCCTTGCCATTAACATAAACCTGTGCATGCAGCAAAGCAATAGTATCACCAGGTGCACCCTGGCAACGTTTAATGTAGTTTTCCCGCTTATCAACCGGGCGGAAATACGGCGAATCGGCTTCCATTGGGTAGTTAAATACTACCACGTCGCCTTTTTTTACTTCGCTTAAGCCGGGCAAGCGGTAGTATGGTAATTTAATGCCGTCCCAATAGGCCTTTGTGCCTATTAAAGGCATGGTATGGTGCGCAAACGGGAATGATATAGGTGTAATAGGCGTACGGGCACCGTAGTTAACTTTGCTTACAAAAAGGAAATCCCCAACCAGTAAAGACCGCTCCATAGATGGCGTAGGGATGGTGTAAGCCTCAATAAAGAGGGTGCGGATAACAGTTGCGGCTATTACGGCAAATAAAATAGCGTCGCCCCATTCGCGGGCAGTGCTTTTTTTCTTTTTTTCCGTTTTATTATTCTTGTTCCAGAATTTCCAGTTCATTGTATGTGTGTTGGGCAGTATATTAAGTGCTATAAATTAAAGTTAAACATGTCCTCTACCGAATAAAAACCCTTTTTATCCTGTACCCATTCGGCGGCAAGCACCGCGCCTAATGCAAAACCATTGCGGTTATGGGCGGTGTGTTTAAATTCTATGCTATCCACTTCCGAGTCGTAAATTACGGTGTGGGTGCCGGGTACGCTGTCTATGCGGTGGCTTTCTATCAGTAGCTCGTTGGCTGCCACATTACTATCCTCGGCGGTGGGGGCGCTGGTTAATAAGTTTACCCAGCCTTCTTTACTGTCCAGGTTATCAATAATGCCCTCGGCAATGGTAATGGCCGTACCGCTTGGCGAATCGAGCTTTTGCATGTGATGGATCTCTTCTACCTGTACATCATAGTACGGGTAGTTATTCATCAGCTTTGCTAAAATTTTATTTACGTGGAAAAATATGTTTACCCCAACGCTAAAATTGGTGGCGTATAGCAGGGTGTTGCCGCCCTCTTCGCAATTTTGCTTTACCGATGCCATCATATTATGCCAGCCCGTAGTGCCAACAACAATGGGTACGCCGGCGTTAAAGCAAGCGGTAATGTTATCCAAAACAGTTGCTGGTGTGCTAAACTCAATAGCCACATCGGCCTTTTGCAGGTTTTCGGTGGTTATGTCGTGCTGGTTGTCTTTATCAATTTTCAACACGATCTCGTGTTTACGGCTAATGGCTATCCCTTCGATAATTTTGCCCATTTTGCCGTACCCTAATAATGCGATCTTCATCCGTATAAATTATTGCAGCTTTACTTATTTAAGCGTAAAGGTAATTTTTATACCCGGAATATACGCACTGTTAAAATTTGATGCATACATGGGCTGGCCGATAAGGCCGGGAGTAACTTTTATGGATAGGTCGTTATCAACCGTGTACGAGCTGATGAATTTTGCATCTATATAAGCATCAATGGCTTGTATACCCCAAACGCCCAATACGCCCAAAATACTAAGGTCGCGGTTGCGCAGGTATCCGTCAGATGCATCTGCCAGCGATTGGTAGTCGATATTTTTATACAATTCGTACTCTGCCTGGTATTTGATGTAGGTTGGGTACAAGG
>CBFGNE010000134.1:0-7760 GCA_965649995.1 uncultured Mucilaginibacter sp. | reverse complement strand
CTGTAAAAAGGCATATTTTTTTTTTTCTCATAAAAATTTATTCTGATTTGTAGCTGCTAAGTGCGTCCGCGAATTTAACTGAAACACCCGTAACGGATGCCCCGTAGGGTATAAATGTGCTGTTGGCTATGCAATTTTCAAAATTACCCCGCGTGTACTCGGTTACACCGGCGGGGATGCCCGGTTTGGGTGTACCGCTTGGTGTCCACGCTTTAGATACTGATACTACAGGTAGGCTATGCTCGCGCATGGCGGCGTACGAACCACTTTTTTCTATCACGGCCAACGCTGTAGCCGACAGGCCTATAGTAGAAGCTGATAATACAAAGGAAACCTCCTCCGGAGATAATTCCCCCTTAACCTGAACAGGTAAACCCTCGCTTTCCCATGCTGCCGCCCAGCGTTTCTGTTCGCTACCACCCCGGCCCATAATGGTAAGGCTGACGGGTACTGCATGTTTTTTAGCGTATAATGCCGCCTCTTTAGCAAACTGTGCTATTGGCGCCCGGTCGTGTATCGCCCCGAAAACTACAAAGGCTATTTTGTTTTCTTTATCGGTATTTCCTCTTGCTGCTCCGATAACGGGGATATTGCCAAATAAAGGCAGGTATGCTGCTTTAAAACCCATATTACCCAGCAGCACCTGGTATAAATGGGTTTGCGTATGGATAACAGCTGGCGTCAATCTTTTCAAGAGCGACTTGATCAGCATACGCTGGGCTGTACCCCACCAATGCAGTTTCTTTGATTCCTCGTCGGCCATGCCCACCCAAAGCTCGTGAAACATGACATGCCAATTGCGGCCGCCGCCTAAGGTTAATAATAATTTGCTTAAACCTACCTTTAAGCCTTTGGTATGATACCCAAAAGGCACAAACTGGAGGCTAAGCCACTGGGGGTTATATTCATCTACCCACTTTTTTGCCAGTTCAAACCGTTGTTTAATTTCTATGGCTGCTGAAAACCGCATTACTTGTACTTCTACACCATCGGCGTGCTGTAACTCCGAAAGTGCGCTTTCAACATGCCTGTCGTTTAATGATAGTATAGCACAACTATGCCCCGTCTTTATCAAAGCAGCAGCCAGGCGACGGCTATAATCGCCAACACCATCGTGCCCGGGCTGTAACGAACTGCATATAAAAACTATTTTTAATTTACCGGGCATATTTTCGGTTAAACGGGCTTATTGACAATTTAACGATCTATATTTTTTTGATTGGAATAAAACAATCTGTTATGTTAACTGTTTAATTATTTTGCGATTAAAATTTTATCTGTTTGTTAATAAAATTTCGAATCGGACAATTATATTTGCCTGCGAATTATCCCTAATTCATTTGCTAGTGATTAAGTTATCTGCCGATACCTTAACATATTACGTTCAACCTTTTTTTGTGCATACTACCATGCAAAAACCTTTTTTATACTGCGATTGCTGTAACCAACCTTTTCATTACAAAAAACCCCTGCCGCTTTTATTGAAACCTCTGTCCCTTTTTGTGCCTATACAACGCTTTTTTTGCGCCAAATGCCTAACCTCGCGCTATAAAATTATAAGCAACGAAGAGGTTGCTAAGTACCATGTGTAACCTAAGCAATAATTATTGAGCCTGCTGCCAAAACCGCTGCTGTATCTGCTCCATGCCAAACTGTTTTTTAGCCAGCATTTTTGCCCGGGCAGAAATGCTGTTGCTATTTTGCAATAACTTAAGTATATCATCAGCAAGCTTCTGCGCATCTAAATTTCCGCAACATATTGCTGCACCCGTTTTGGTAAGCAGGTTGCAGGCCGCGCCATCGCCGGGGCCGTGGTATAGTATAGCACCCGCACCGCCCAGGTAACCTACCATTTTGGTGGAGAGGCTGTACAGGTAAAAATCGGGCCTGGTAAATTTTATGGGCAGGTATAATATGGCGCTGCTATCCAGTTCGCTTTTTAGCTCGGCATCGTCCAATGTCATGGGGCGATAGTCGGTTTTAAAAGCTCGATTCTCTAAAAAAGGCATGTATTGCGTGGCGCGCAATATCAGCTTAAACTCGTAGCCCTGTTTAATTAACAGTTCGAGCGCATCTGCCAATACTTTAAACAGTGGTATATACTCCAGGTGCAGCAACCCGGCAAAATAAACAGCAAGCGGTGCAGTGGTTTTCCCAAGCGGTTCGCTTACTTCTTTTGCGGCTACACCATCGGTTATTAGTTCATAATCTGCTTTGCCAAAAAGGTGGCCATACTCCTCGCCCAGCTCTTCTGATATAACCAGCCTGCGGTTGGCGCGCTTCCAAAGGGTAGCACTATTTTCTGCTAAGCCATAGGTGGTAGAAAAATGATCGTGAAAAGACACCCAAAGTTGTTTCCCGTTGCAAAAAGCATCGGTGCATAGTGCTGCAGAGTAAGGGCCATGGTCTACCACATGTAACACATCGTAATCAATCTCGGTGGCTGCTTCTTGTATTTTTTTTATGGTTGATGCTTTATAAAGCCCGTGCCGCAACCAGGTGCGGAAGTTTCTTAGCTTCCACCGTGCCCATTTGCGCACCAGTGGTTTGGCATACACAATAACCTCCGCAATAATGCCATGGCGCGGATGCAACGGGTTTTCCTCTACCACAAGCGACACTACGTCAGCTTCGCGGCCGGCAAATAAGCGGCGAAGGATGCGGTTTCCGCCACCATTGGAGTATAAAGAGAATGGCTGGTATGTTAAAAGCTTCAATTGACTCTTTGTTATATATGGGTGCCTTGTGCCGCAACAATTTGCCTGATGGTCTCTTCCAGCGATATGGTAATATCCCAATTGGGGTAATGTGCACGCATTTTATCGAGGTTGGAGATATAACACATATGGTCGCCAATGCGGTTCTCGTCAATGTAGGTGTACACCTGTTCTTTACCCGTAAATTTCTCCGCAATTTTAAAGGCTTCCCATATCGAGCAGGAATTGGCGCGGCCGCCGCCTATATTATAAACTTCGGCAATGCGCGGCGCACTAATAAAGGCATCAATAAAACTGGCCACATCGTACGAGTGGATATTGTCTCTCACTTGCTTGCCTTTGTAGCCAAATACTTTGTATTCGCGCCCCTCTACGTTACATTTTACCAGGTAGCTTAAAAAACCGTGCAGTTCTACCCCCGAGTGGTTTGGTCCGGTTAAGCAACCGCCACGCAAGCAGCAGGTTGGTATGCCAAAGTAACGGCCATACTCCTGCACCATAATATCGGCTGCCACTTTGGATGCCCCAAACAGCGAGTGCTTGCTTTGGTCTATTGAGAATTCTTCGGTAATGCCGTCCGTATAAAAAGGGTCGGCGTAATCCCAGCGGGTTTCTTTCTCTACAAGGGCAATAGTGTTTGGCCTATCGCCGTAAACCTTATTAGTACTCATGTGTGCAAAAGGCGATTCGGGGCAGGTTTGCCTTACGGCCTCCAACAGGTTTAGGGTACCCATAGCATTGGTGTCAAAATCATCAAAGGGGATGGCAGCGGCACGGTCATGCGAGGGTTGGGCGGCGGTGTGCACAATAGCATCCGGTTTTATTTCTTTCAGGAGGGTAAGTACGCCGGCACGGTCGCGGATATCCACTTCGTGATGTATAAACTTTGCACCCAAGTCTGTTTGGATACGGTTTTGGTTCCAGCGGGTATCGCCCTGGGCGCCAAAAAATACGGCACGCTGGTTATTATCTACGCCATGTATCTCCCAGCCCAGCGCCGCGAAATGGTAACAAACTTCTGAGCCTATTAAGCCGGATGACCCGGTTACCAGTAGTTTTTTTGCTGAATTTGCCATAGTTTTAAGCAAAGGTTATGTATGTTGTAAATTAAATTTGTTTTTGCGCAAGCCTAACCGTTTACTACGGAAGCCCACACCCTACGCATTGGCTCAGTGCCAACTTCATCCACCACTAATTTTTGGGCATTTTTTAAAATTGCGGCCACTATCTGCGGGTTACGCAGTCGCTTAAAGCCGTCGCGGATAGCGCTTTCATCGCCGGATGCTACTGTAATGGCCGCATTATGCTTATCAAGGTAATTTACCATGGCAGCATATTGGGGGCCAACCGCCAGCACTGGTACGCCGCAAGCTAAATATTCGCTCATTTTGGTAGCGATATTAAACTCCGACATATTACGAATTTTTTGCCGAAAACTGATAGGCAAAAGCACCGCATCGTAATTTTGCATGGCCTTTAATACCATTGCGGGTGCTACGCTGCCTTTAAAATATACGCCTTCTGTATTCAATTCGGCGGGTAGTTTATCTATACCCGAGTATATATCCAGTTGCACATCTGTGCCTTTCAATGCACCTGCAACTGTAGCTAAAGCATCCCTTTGCCAGGCCGCTACCGCGCCAAAGTAACCTATTTTAAGTGCATTTGTTTTAACTTCAAACTGCGTCGCGCTCCCTGCTACTCCGGATGAGCCGAATAACACGGTAGATTCAACGCCGAAACGCTCTTTATAAAATTGTTGCATGGCAGGGCTTATTACTAATACTCTTTCGGCCTCGTGCAAATGTTTTGCAAAAACAGCTTCCATACCTTGGGGGTATTGCCAGCCGTTGCTTTCATATTTCACCAGGTGGTCGTCCATTACCCAGGTAATGTATTTTACCTGTTTGTGCTTTTTTAAGGCCTCCAGCGTAAAAATAGCATTAGCGCCCTGCGGGCATATCAAACCGGTAATTTGCTGCCGGGTTTTAAACATCGCTGCCATTTTTTTAGCAGCTACATTAGCGCGCATTTTTGTAATCCAAAGCTTCTTACTTATTTTGGATGCCCGCGAACGCCCTATCAGCTTCCGCGCCAGGTCAGATTCCCATACCGATAGGATATCCGTACTCCGCTTTAAAAATTCGCCCTTGGCGGGCAGGTCGGCTGCAAAACGGTTTACGTGTATAAAATGGGCAATATCATTTAAATCATCTCCCAATATACGCTGCAGGGTTAACCCACCGCCATGCTTATCGGATACCGACATCTCCGAAAGATAGAAATCAAACTTCATCGGCTTGCCCTTTCTTGCTTAGGGTTTCGGTATCGATATACTCGCTCCAAAAATTTAAATGCTTGGCCCAGGCATGGCAGCCCAGCGGCAGCTTGCCTTTATTTAAAGTAAGCGATTGGTCCAAATTGTACTCAAAGCTAAAACCCAAGGCACTCATAGGGTCGGCAACGGTAAAAGATGGCACCAACTGTGGTATCACTTCAGACCATATCACATCCTCGTTTAAATGAAAATTGGCAAAATTGAAAGCAAAGCGCCCGGTTATGAAAACCTCGTATCTGCCTTTTGTCCATTGGTTCAGCGTGTTTCTCAACCTCGACGAGTTAAAGAGCGAGATGCGGTACAACAGCCAATGCAAACGGTATTTTGATAAGGATTGCAATGCAGCGATGCAACTTTTTATATTACGTACAGAAAACCCCGAGTTGCAGCCCTTTATAAATTTAGCGCCGGGTTTTGCGGCCCAATAGCCCTCAAAGAACGGAGCCCCGATATAATCAAATGCAAAGGCTTTTGCCGCCTCCAGCCTGTCATTAAAAATATAAGCATCCAGCTCGTAGGTAAGCATGTATTCATACTTAGCAAACAATTGATAAAAGCCGGCGCTTACCTTCATTTTGTTATATTTTTCTATAGACGATAACCAATCCGGGTTAACCGGGTGTAACAGCAAACCGGCGTGCAATGCTGTGTATGCACTTGTATCCATCCCCCCGGGGAATATTAAAAAACAATCGTACCCGGCCAGATGTGCCTTGCATGCAGCTAAGGATATTGCCTCATCTGCCGCAACCACCGATTTATGCACCGGTATTATAACACACATTTTTGTTGATGAGGGCATGGGCATTGCTAAAATATCCGCTCCACAATTTTTGTGAGCCTGTTCCTTATTTTTTGTTTTAGCGGGCGTGCCGCAAACATTTTCATTTCCTGTATTAAGTATTGCTCCTGGTAAACGGCAGGTATATCTTTCACTTTATCGGCCCCTGCGGCTTTAAGGCTTTCATAATATCCGTCAACAACCTCTGCAATATCCGGCCGGTTAAAGCGGTTGTAGCGGGTATTGTATTTGCAAAGCACCATTGGCGTGGCGTAGCGGTAACTGCTAAAGTGGAAAAACACCAAGGGGTATTTATCATTAACCGAATACCCCGAAGCCGTTTTTGAAAGCGCGCGCTCGTGCCAGTTCCAGTTGGCCACGTTGTAGCCGTAATGTTTCAGGATAAGGTAATTATTAAACATTACCGGTATATAGTTGGCCCATATTTGGTCGTAAAACATGCCTTTATCCCAATTGGTGTAACCGTAAACCAGCAAGCGTTCGCCCCACCAGTTTAAAAACTTGTCTAATTCCTCGCCTTTGGCCAACCCTAAAAACCCGAGGTTAAAAATACCTGTACGCAGGGTATAAAAATCGCTTGGTATCTTGCCATCGTCAACCGGGTTCATCAGGTGCGGGGTTAATACAAAGGTGTATGTTTCCAGCGCTACCAGGCAATCGGTTAAGGGGGCGTATACTTTTATATCTGGATCTATATAAACAACCGTATCGTAGGTTTTAAAAAAGTGCTTAAATACAAATGGCTTTACAGTGGTACACAACTCGGCCAGGCTAAATTTAAGGCTGAGGGCAGCTATATCCAAATCAACCACATCTTCTATAAACAGTATGCAGCTACCGCCAAAGTCTGCATAGTTTATCGCCGGGGCTTTTTTATCAACCAACACAATAAACAAGGGGATATCCGGGTGATGTTTTGCAAAACTCTCCTTTAAAACCTTTGCCGAAGCAAGGTAATTATTAGCACATATGGTATAAGCTACCTTCATTTATAAACCAGTTCCTTTTAAATTCTATGCCTCTACTATTTTTATCACTTTGGCCGGCACCCCTCCAACTACTGCATTGGCCGGCACATCCTTTGTTACCACGGCATTTGCGCCAATAACTGCGTTTTTGCCTATACGTACATTGGGCATTATGCAGGCCCCCTCGCCTATCCACACATTATCTTCGATAATGATTGGCCCTTTGGAAATTAGCTGCCGTTTTATCGGCGGCAAAGTAAAACCTCCCGGGCTGGTATCGCCATGCGCATGGTCACTTATGTAAATGCGGCTGGCCATTAAAACATGGTTGCCTATGGTTATTTTGTTGATGCAGCCTATATGCACATCGGTACCCATGCTTACCCATTCGCCAATCGTAAGCTCGGGGGTAAAGATTTGCCCTTCGTATTTATCCCACGCCTCAAGCCGAAGGTTATATAAGGCCGAGAATTTTTTGCCGATAGATATATACTGCGGGTTTTTTACAATGGCCTGCAAAGGCAGGGTGCATTTTTCGCCACGGAATTTAAGCTTGCCGTATAAGGCTAATTCCCGGGCGTAGTCGGCACGACCGATGTACGAACCCGACTGCAATATTTTGTAGAATAGCTTCCCAATAAAATTATTGACTGCTGACATGCTTAAAATATTGATTTTTAAATAGCACGGGGAATATCTTAAACCAAAACGATTTATAGTTCCAAAATACCGGAACCATCATTTTAAACGGGTTTTCTTTTTCAAAACTCTTGCCTGGCCTGTTTATGAACATCGGGAAAAATGTGCTTAACAGGTGGTGGTTCATTATCCGCTTAACCCGTTTATCAATAAACCCCTTCGTTATCAAACGGCTCATTACATCGTTAAAATTTGTGCCGAATACTTTTAGCAGTTTATACCCGCCGGTATTATCG
>CBFGNE010000133.1:0-7764 GCA_965649995.1 uncultured Mucilaginibacter sp. | reverse complement strand
AGGGCTTCGTAAAAGATGTGCTTGATGTATTGCCCGAGCCAAAACCCGCTTACAATACGGTATCAACCATTATCCGGATTTTGGAAACCAAGGGCTTTGTGGGGCATACCGCCTACGGCAAAAGCCACGAGTACCACCCCATAGTAAGTAAGGAGCAGTATAAAAGCTTTGCCGCCGATAAACTGCTTACGGGCTACTTCGATAATTCGGTAAACCGGATGCTTTCCTTTTTTGTGAAGAAGGAAAAAATAGACCTGAAAGAGGCCGATGAGATCATGAAACTGATTGAAAAACTTAAAGATAAATAGTTATGGCTTGGTGGCATTATTTATTCCTGGTAAATATTTACCTCACCCTGTTCTTTGGCTTTTATGCGCTGCTTTTACGCCGCGAAACATTTTTTCAGCTCAACCGCATTTATTTGGTAGGTGCGGCGCTGCTGTCGTTCTTTATCCCGCTGATACAATCAGAATGGGTGAAAAACCTGTTTATTACGCAAAAGGTACAGTATGCCTTTTATGGCACGGGTACCGATATTAATATTACCGCGCTGGCACCTATAAAAGATACGCCTTACACGCTTGGCGAAGTGTTTATAATGCTTTACCTGGCAGGCGTAATATTGCTTGCCCTGCGGCTGATGTGGCAGTTTGTACAATTACGCAGGATAATAAAACAGGCGGTGCCATCAGTCCCATATTCTTTCTTTAACAAAATAAACATTGCCGAGGATACCCAAAGCAAAGAGGTTGTTATGGCGCACGAGCAGGTGCATGCGAAGCAATGGCACTCGGCCGATGTGCTGATCATCGAAGCGGTAATGATCATCAACTGGTTTAACCCGGTGGTGTACCTGTACCGTTTTGCCATTAAGCATATCCACGAATACATAGCCGATAGGCAGGCCATCAAAGCCGGCAACGATAAAGCGGAATATGCTTTGCTGCTGCTAAGCCAAACCTTTAATGCCCCGGCGCACCACTTAGTTAACCCATTTTATAACCACAGTTTACTAAAACAACGCATTATGATGTTACAGAAAAACAAATCGCAACGGGTTAAATTGTTAAAATATGGCTTATCGGCGCCATTATTTATACTGATGCTGGTACTTTCATCTGCTACCATCAGCAACAGCAAGGCTATCGAAAGCATTCATAAAGATGCCGAGGAACTGTTTTTGCAACCGGCAACTTCTGTAGTGCCTGATAAAGATGCCGAAGAAGCTCCTTTAACCCGCGACGCAGATAAAGCAACCGCTAAAAACTTGTTGTTAAAAGAAACTGTAGCGGTTATAGACACCAACAAAAAGGGTGTGGTTTACACTGCGGTGCAAACGCAGCCTAAATTCCCCGGTGGCACTGATGCGTTTGCTAAGTATTTGGCAAAAACAATTAAGTACCCAAAAATTGCCCGCGAAAACAACATACAGGGCCGTGTGATATTAACCTTTGTGGTAGAGAAAGATGGGGCATTGAGCGGCGTGAAAGTACTGCGCGGTATTGGCAGCGGCTGCGATGAGGAAGCTATCCGTGCCATAAAAGCATCCCCAAAATGGATTGCCGGCAAGCAGGGCGGCAAAAAAGTGCGGGTGCAATACTCGGTACCTGTAAATTTTGCAATTGCTGATAAGGCGGCAGCGGTTAAAGTGCCGCAAACTGACCTGAGCGGGGGGCTAACCGAAGCAATATTTACGGCCGTTGAGCAGCAACCCGGTTTCCCCGGAGGCAACGAGGCTTGTGCTAAATACCTGTCCACCAATATCAGGTACCCGGCAGATGCCCGCAAAAATAAGGTACAGGGCAGGGTAGTAACCAGCTTTGTGGTGAACAAAGATGGCACCATAGGCGACGTAAAAGTACTGAGGGGAATTGGCTACGGTGCCGACGAAGAGGCCGTACGCGTTATTAAAAACATGCCTAAATGGTACCCAGGCATGCAAAACGGCAGGGCTGTAAATGTGCAGTACACGTTGCCTATATCGTTTACTTTAGACGGCAGGCAGCTAAACCTGCAGGGCAAGGCCGATCCCGCCACTTACCCTAAAACCTTCAGCGCAGTAGCCGGAAGTGTTACCACCTTAAAAACCAGCGACGGCACCAGTCTTATACAGCTAAAAGGCCCTAATAAGCCATTGTATATAGTTGATGGCAAAGAGGTGGAAGATTTAAGCGCCATTAACCCTAACGATATACAAAGTATTAATGTTACAAAGGACGCATCAGCCACCACAGAGTATGGCGATAAAGGAAAAAACGGCGTTATCTTTGTTACAATGAAGAAAGCAAAGTAAATTTATATAGTTAATTGTAACCAAAAGCCGGTGGATAAAGATCTGCCGGCTTTTTTGTACTAACCTCGCTCACCACCCATTAACCACGTTTGTCAAGTAACGGGGGTACGGGGGAAATATCTTCTGTAGCATGAATTATGGGAATACTTTACTGCTTAACCTGCATTTTATCCTGGGTGGAATCTTATTAAATTCAATAATATCGAATCAACCACAAAAGGCTTTAGATCAAAATATAGGGCTTCGACCGGCAACCGGTTGCAATAATCAATTCGTAATATATTTGGCGGAAATCAATAACAATAAGGTACGGTCGGCTTTTGCCTCATCGTAGTTTTCTTTCAGCAATTGGTTAATATGCTTGTTTTTCAGTTTTACAGCGGCCATTTGTAGAATTTGGAAGGATGCCATTTCTACGCTTTCGATATTTTGGAGATAAAAAATGATGGAAAGGTCACGAAGTTCCGGTTCGCCTGTTTGTTCATCGATAGCTTCAAATGCGTCTTCGATAAGGCCTGTAAGGCCATGGATACTCCCTTTGGTAACTTCGGCATCTAATATGGTGTAGATCACCTCCATCCTTGCAATTTGCTTTTCTACATCTTCAACCGTTTCGCAAATGGCTTGTTTAAGGTCTGCAAATTGAACTTCATCTAAAAGCCCAGGCAATTTGGATACCAGGTGAAGTTTGGCCGCATAAATTCGGTCGAGGTGTTTGATGAAAAAAACTTTAAGTTTTTCCGAACCTAAATTTATCTTCTTCCAGGAGCTGTGTTTGTTAGGCTGTTCAGTCATAGCGGCAAGTTATGCTGCTAAGTTATAAATTCTTTCACTTTTGTAAGCAGTTGGTAAATATCAAATGGTTTATTGACGAAAGCATTTGCCCCACAACTATTCGCCAACAGCTGAATATCTTCTTCTGCGGAGACCAGGATTACGGGGATTTTTTCCAAATCCAGTTGAGCTTTAATTTCGGAGCAAATCTGCGCACCCGACTTTTCAAACCCATTTATCCTAACATCGAGTAAGATAAGATCGGGATGCAGGATCTTTATTTCTTCTACTGAAGTTCCTGTATTAAACAGTATAGGTTCATATCCTTCTTCACCAAATATAATATCAAAAATAGACAGTATATCTTCGTCATCATCAATCACCAGTATGCGTTTTCCCATGGCTTGTTTTACTTACTAATAGTCAAAAGGCATTCCATAAAAAAAAATTCGTAATTAAAGTAAGTCCAGCACATCTATACCATAAACTTCCTTAAATAACTTGCTGAAGTGTGCGCGGGAACTATAGCCGGCAATGTTAGAAATTTCGGTTACTGTACGGTATTTCCCTGATGCAATGGCCTCCCAGGCTAACTGTAAGCGGATGATGCGCACCAGTTTATTTGGAGTAATACCCAGTATCTGGTCCACCCTCCGGTATAATTGCCTGTCGCTCACCGCTAACTCGCTACTGATCAGATTCAGGTTCAATTGCAACTTACCCGTGTACTTCCTCACAACGGCTTCAAAACTGTTTAACCAGTGCTGATCAGATTGCGAAGGCTCCTCATTCCTGCTTTCGTTCGCATTAATTTTCGGCCGTTGATGGGTTTTAAGCGGGCCTGTTTTGAATTCTTTTTTGAATCTTTTCTTATGGTCATCATTGATCATCTCCAGGATAACCGAGATCCGGTCATATTCTTCCACCTGTTTGCGGTAGGTAATATTTTTTGCGATAGCGAAAATCAGTTTGTCCCGTTTAATAGGCACGGATGTCCACGAGAGCCAAATTACCGAACCGTCTTTAGCGATAAACCTGTTTTCGAAATTCAATAGTGGTGCGCCATTGATTAAAATAGTCCGTTTTTGAGCGGTTATGGCCTGATCATCCGGATGAATAAACGAATTGACAGGAGAGGCAAAAAGTTCTTGACTGGTGTACCCCAAAGTTTTTAATACAGCGATGTTTATCTTTTTAAAATAGCCATCATAACCTGTCACGCACAGCAAATCTGGTGATAATTCAAAGAAATATTCCAAATCGAAAACAGCACCCGAGGTAGTCGTATTCATGCCTATAAAATGTTAAAAATGATGAACGCCATGCCTGAAATTTTAATTCGATACCAGATAGTACGAACCAAATACTATTATAGATTAAATTGTTTTTAATTAAATACGTAACAACTAATTATGGCAGTTTTGAATACATCTTTGGCAGTTTTGTGAACGAGGTAAAAATTATTTTTAGTAATTATAAGCCGACTCTATTTTTGATGTGCCGGTAGCTTACATTATAATCTACTCAAGCATACAGGCATCATCAATATGCACAAATGAGTTGCAAGCTGCAGAAGGTCCATTGCCGCCTGGGCGAGATTACACGGTGGTTGTTTTGCGCCGATAAAAGCATTAAGCATCTTTTGCGGGAATCGCAGGCCTTATAAGAGTTTTTCAATACGTTCAAGAGATAGTTCTCCTCGCTAACGATTGGCCGGATGCCATGTTGGTGTATTGGGAATGAAAGCGGCCGAAAGCAACCACACACAACTATGTCATCCCCTACGTACTGGAGCAGGGCGGTGGAAATGGGTTAAAGAAGAGCTTCTGCGCCATGATTAGCGGTTATGCAAGGACGAATTGCATGCCACATAAGATCTCTCCCTCGCTATCGCTTGGTTCGATGAGATGGTGCTAATTTGAATCCATATCGCTAAATTTATAGCATAAACCTCCCCTCAGTATGAACCTTAAACTATTACTCCAGCTAT
Source organism: uncultured Mucilaginibacter sp. (assembly GCA_965649995.1). Lineage (GTDB taxonomy): Bacteria > Bacteroidota > Bacteroidia > Sphingobacteriales > Sphingobacteriaceae > Mucilaginibacter. The sequence goes on along the minus strand of CBFGNE010000133.1, from coordinate 2,707 downwards.
CGGTATTTGGGCTAATTATGGCCTTTGGCACTATATCCCTCATCCCCGAAAATATTGAGCCTATTTTTTGGGTGCTGATATTTATTTTTTGTGCGGTGGTTATAGCTAAAGCATGCCCCGGCAGGTATTTTTGGCATGGCTTTTTGCTGAGTTTAATAAACAGTGTTTTGATAACCACAGTGCATACCATTTATTACGATAAGTACCTGGCACACCACCCTAATATGGCCTCGTTTGAATTGGGCAGGCACCCGCGTGTAATGCTGATATTAATGGCACCTGTATTCGGTATCGCGTTCGGGCTAATACAGGGTTTGTTTGCCTTTATCGCCTCAAAATTTGTGAAGAAAAATTAACTTACTGCAAATCTTTCGTCGCCTGGGCTTCCTGGCGTTCGCGCAGGTTGCGCATAATTTTGGTAAAGCCGCGGTGGTTATCCTGTTCATCGTATAACGGAAACACCAGGCCGCTGCCCCAAAAGCGGCTGCCATCTTTGCGCATGTGGTAGCGCTCGTCTATGGCGCGGCCGTTTTCTTTAGCGCGAATTAACTCTTTTTTGTCCTCGCCGGTGGCGATATCGTCCGGCGTGAAAAATATTTTGGCGCTTTGGCCTATTACTTCTACCTCTTTGTAACCCAGTACGTTTTCGGCACCCGAATTCCAACTGTTAATGTCGCCATTTTTGTCGGTAGTGATCACGGCATAGTCCTCCAGGCTTTCCAGCACCTGGTGAAAAAACTCCTCGCTCATCCTAAAGTAGCTATCGTCGAAAATATCCTGGCCGGTTATGCTATCGTTTATGGTTTCATAATCAAGCACAATAGCCGTATCGGCTATGCCGGCCGCCATCACCATAGGTTCGCGGGTAATTTTATAAAAGGTTTCGTAACCTTCGGGCAGGTTATAAAGCTCTGGTTTTTTGCGTACGGGTTTTAAAGTAAGCACAGTTTGCATAGCTGGCTCAGATGCTGTACTCGCCAGCAGGTAGGTGTAGCCTTTTTCAATCAGGTCGCCAAGTAACTGCGGGGTGAATGAGATTTTCATGGTTGATGGTATAGGTACAAAGAGGCCCCGGATGTGCCAGGGCCTAAGTTTTTAAGGTATTTATACAGCAGTAGGCCTGCGTATAATGCCTAATAAAAATGCAATAACAGCTATAACTAACAGCACATGTATAAGGCTGCCTGCTGCGGTGAAAAATACGCCAATTGCCCAGCCTATAATGAGGATAACGGCAATGATATACAATAATGAATTCATAGTTTATGGTTTAAAATGTTTTATAGATAGTATGCTGGTTATATCATAAATAGCGTGCCAAAAAACTTGTGCGGGTAATAACGCAAATTAGATTCCACCGTCATTGCGAGGTACGAAGCAATCTCCCAATATGCAGAGCCCCTTGCATATCCGCTTTGCCTGCGTAGAGATTGCTTCGTACCTCGCAATGACGTGAATTTATACAGTTGATTATTAATACCTTTTTACTCACTCACCAGACCCAACGAAGAACACAAAAACCGGCCTTGTCCTGTTCGGCAACCACTGAAACTGCTGAAGCACTGCCTTTCATAGAACAGGGCGCCGCCGGCACTTTTCTTTGGTTCGTTTCTTTTGGTGTCAAAAGAAATGAACATCCACAGGCTTGACAAAACCTACTGCCTCACCTAACGAAGCACAACAGAACGGCGCCACTCTACACGTCATTGCATTTTTTTCCAGGGCCACTCTGGTGGATACAGCAATGACGCGGTGGCAAAAAAAAAGCCCCTTGCTGAACATCAGAAGGGGCTTGTATTGATTAGTTTATCTTAAAGCTTCAACCATTTTTTCCTCACGGCTAATTGTTGCGCGGTTGGGTTTGGCAGTTCTTCTGCCTTAAATTGTACACGGTTGTTGCGCAGTAAAGTAACCGGCAGGGTGTAGGGTTTGCCATCGCGTAAAACGGCAACGGTAATTTTATCGCCAACTTTGCGGCCGTTCATCAGGGTGGTCATATCGGTAACGGGGGTGCCATCAACTGATACAATTTCGTCGCCCACATTTATGCCGTCTATCCAACCCGCACTGCCACGCAGTACCATGCTTACAATTTTTTTGCCTGTTGGTACATTGCTTGCAGATACCCCAAGGGTTGGGTTATTGCTGCCCGCCAGTTGGTCGGTAAGTTTGTAACCGGCATAAGCAAGATATTTGTTATAATCTATCGGCGCTAAGCCATTGATGTATTTAGCATAAAAATCGTCCAGTTTTTTGCCTGCAAATTTCTCAAAGGCCAGTTTAAACTCGGCATCGGTATAACCGCGTTTTTTGCCCTTGTAATAGGTGTTGTACATGTACTTCATGGCATCATCCAACGATTGCTTGCCGCCGGTGGCGTTCATGATCTCGAGGTCTAACAGCATCCCTATAACAGCGCCTTTATCGTAATAAGATATACCGGTATTATAGGAATTTTCGTTAGGGCGGTAGGCTTTTATCCAGGCATCAAAACTTGCTTCGGCCAGGGGCTGTACTTTGGTGCCTGGCTGGTTCTCTACGGTATTAATATCGCCTATGGCATCTGCCAGGTAGCTATCTACCGAGTAAATATCCGCGTGGCGGCGTATTAAATTCTGGTAATAGGCGGTAAAGCCTTCGGCTATCCACAGGTTGGTGGTGTAATTCTCGTTATCGTAATCAAACGGGCCTAACACAATAGGGCGCA
>CBFGNE010000132.1:0-7799 GCA_965649995.1 uncultured Mucilaginibacter sp. | reverse complement strand
AAAAAAAACGTGTTCATTTACCGTAAAATTCCTTTGAAAATCTTCAAAAATCTTTGATTTTCCGGGCTATTCTTTGGACTTCCTTTTGGTTTGGCAAAAAGCCTAAACTCCCAAAAACTACTGTCGAAAATCTCCGCGTTTTTACTTCAATGAGGCAAAAAAAGGTATCCTTTTTTCAATTTATGCGCTCGATTCAGATCGCAATAAAATCCGTCCTAAAATCCCGTCTTTCCCTAACAATTTCTTTACGCTAATAAAAAGTAAACAAAACATTAGTTCTGGTTTTTGTTCGTATTTTACAACCTCATCAATACTGACTGAAACATCTGCTAATGCCTTACTATCAGCACTACTCTTTCGACCTGTGGTTAACCCTCATCAAATCCAATCCGGATTTTAAGGCCGAGCGGGCCAGATATTTTCATAAACACCATAACGCGCTCCATAAATCTGAAGAGGACGTAGCCAAAATATTCCGCCAGGTGGACCTTATGGTGAACGCCGTGAACGAGAAAAGCGGCAAAAACATAGATGCCGACGAGATGTACCTAATGGTACTGAATTTTATCCACGATGGCAACATCAACCTGGATGATGTGGATATGGATCACCTGGCCGCCAAAATGGAGGAGTTGCTGTTTAGGTACCCGCCTGCATTATATAGCGGTGTAACATTTTCGTCGTTACAGCATCTAAAACAAAACAGCGGGGGCACTTTTAGCCTGCTGAGTAATACAGGATACATCACCGGTAAAACATTGAGAAAGGTATTAGCGTTGCATAAGCTGGATGATTTTTTTGATTTTCAGCTGTATTCGGATGAAGCAGGCATGTCGAAACCTAACAAGGAATTCTTCAACGTGATGCTGACTCATATTGGCATTGCTAACCCCGGTAAAAGCATCCCGCTGGCGGATATTATCCATATAGGCGACAACCCAAAGAACGATATAGCGCCCGCAACGGCCATTGGTATTGATAGCCTCTTAATTAATTCCAACAAAAAGACCATCTTAAGCCTTATAAACTGAATGAACGCTACTTATTCATTACACCATATCAACAGCGCCCAAAACTTTGGCTTCAACGCCGATGATTACAGCCGCTTTAAGTTTGGCGACGGCATCGTTTCCAAAGCGTTTGGCACCGCCCTGGCAGATGGTTTTATTACCGAAAGGCTTGCCGTAAACCCCATCCGCCAGCAAATTGTGGTGATATCCAGCCCGTATTCGTTTATCCCAACGGCCACCTTCGCCATGAAGAACTGGTTTGTGTACCGTTTGAACCACTGGCTGGCACAGCATAACTTCGCGGTGGCGCAGGAAGCAAAAGTGCACCGCACCATCACCTACAAAGAAGATTACGGCGAACTGGATGCCGAGCAACGCATGAAACTGATAGGCAACGACCAGTTCCATATCGATAAAGACTTCCTAACCGGCAAAACGCTGATATTTTTGGATGATATCCGCATCACCGGCAGCCACGAGCGCATGATCATGAAGATGGTAGGGGAGTATGGCTTAAGTAACGATATTTATATGCTCTACTTTGCCGAGTTGACCAATAAGGCCATCCACCCGAATGTGGAGAACCACCTTAATTATCATCATGTAAAATCGATATTTCATTTGGAGGATATCATAAAAGGCGGCGATTTCTGCATAAACACCCGGATAGTAAAATATATACTAAATTACGATTTCGACAGTTTTTGTATTTTCATTCAAGGGCAAAATGATACATTTACCCTGCAATTATATAACATGGCTTTAGGCAATGCTTACCATACCATTGAAGCCTATGCCCAAAACCTTAACCACATAAAAAAACGTTTACTTTTAGATAATTATAAATTAATAGAATATGGCAATTAGTCTTCAAAAGGGGCAGCGCGAAGCTATCGACGCCCCTAAATTTACTATAGGTTTAGGTTGGGATACCAACAGTTCATCAACCGGGTCAGCTTTCGATTTGGATGCCTCTATCTTCATCATGGGCGATAACAAAAAGTTGGTGGCCGATGAATTCTTTGTGTTTTATAACAACTTAAAATCTCCGGATGGCGCTGTTGAGCACACCGGCGACAACCTTACCGGTGCCGGCGATGGCGACGATGAGCAGATAAAGATCGACCTTAGCAAAGCAGACCCGCGCGTTACCGAAATTTGCGTTGTGGTAACCATACACGAAGCCGAGGCACGCCGCCAGAATTTTGGGCAAGTGCGCAACTCCTTCATCCGTATTGCTGATGCAGGTACAGGTGCCGATATTTTAAAATACGAACTGGAGGAGGATTTCTCGATAGAAACCGCCGTAGAATTTGGCCGCATTTACAAACGCGATAACAAATGGAAATTTGAAGCAGTAGGCGCCGGCATGAAAGGCGGGCTGCAGGATTATTTGAATAAATACAATTAGGGTTGGTGAGTGGAGAGTAGTTAAGTGGTGAGGGGTTGTTTCAGCGAAGATAACAACTACTCTCTACTCACTATTTTCTATTCACCGTTTTACCAACCACTCACCACTCTCCATTCACTACTCACAACTAATAATAAACACAAGATGGCAATCAATCTTCAAAAAGGACAGCGCATCAGCCTCGAAAAATCGGATGGTGCCAAGCTGCAAAATATATGTGTAGGCATTAACTGGGGCGCTATAGAAAAGAAAGGCCTTTTCGGCTTTGGCAGCACTAAAGAAGCGGTAGACCTTGATGCCAGCTGCGCCTTGTACGACGACCAAAAAAGGCTTTTAGAGGTAGTTTACTTCGGTAACCTAAAATCTAAAGACCAATCGGTTCGCCACAGCGGCGACGACCTTACCGGCGATATGGGCGGCGATGACGGTTTGGATAACGAGGTAATTACCGTTGACTTTTCTCGCCTTAGCCCGGCCGTTAATCACGTAGCCTTTGTACTGAATAGCTTCCGCGGGCAGGATTTTGGTGCTATACCTTTTGCGTCTATCCGCATATATGAGGGTACGCCAAAACGCGTTACCGAGATATTTGCTAAGTACGATATTGCCAACGGCGCGGCATTTAAAGGCCATGTAAGTATGGTGTTGGGCGTATTTTATAAAAAGAACGGCGAATGGAAATTTAACGCCATTGGCGAGCCAACTAAAGACCGCAAGCTGGAAGAAACCGTAAAAACGGTTACACAAAATTATTTATAAGCTGTAATCAGCATCAACATTAAGCAAAATGGAAACTAACCCAAGCAATAACGAGTTGAATTTAAACATGCCGGATATGAACCTGCCACCGCAGGCTCAGCCGGGTACCACAGTGCCGGTAAAGCTGGCTAAAGACGGTACGGTAGACCTGAGCACCATTACCCCGGCCGAGGAAACCAAGTTTAAAGAAATTGCTAAAACCATCGACCCGAAGGACGTAAACTCGATACTGAACTACGGTACCGAGGTGCAGAACTCGATGGAGCGGTATAGCAATACCTTCCTTACATCGGTACGTACGTACAACTCGGGCGAGGTGGGCACGTTAATAACCGACCTGCTTCATGAGCTGAATTATATTGATGTGGATGAGCTGAACCAAAGTGCGTTCACCAAATTCATATCCGCCATTCCGTTTCTGAAAAGTATCGTGATGGATACCAAAAAGCTGTTTGCCAAGTACGATACCGTGGTGAACAATATTGATAAGATTGTAAACAAGGTGAAGGCCGGCCGCGTAAATTCATTAAAGGATAATGCAGCGCTGCAAACCATGTTTGATAGTAATGTTAGCTACATCCACCAGATGGAGGAACTGATCATCTCGGGACAGTTAAAGTATAACGAACTGAACGAACAGCTTGCCGTAATGGATGGCAACCCGGCTGCCTACGAGGATTACGAAATTGCCGACCTGCGCGATTTTGTGAACCGCCTGGATAAACGCCTTGCCGACCTAAAGGTAGTACGCTTTATTATGATGCAGTCGCTGGCGCAGATCCGCGTGGTGCAGAATAACAATACTACTATTGCCGAGAAGGCACAGTCGATAGTATCAACCACTATCCCGGTTTGGAAAAACCAGCTCACCATTGCCGTTGCCCTAAACAGGCAAAAGGAAAACGTGGAGATGCAGAAAAAAATATCAGACACTACGAACACCATTTTGCAAAAAAACGCCGATCTGCTAAAGCAAAACAGCATAGAAGTTGCAAGGGAAAACGAAAAAACCGTAGTGTCGTTAGATACTTTAAAACGCACCACGGCCTCGCTGATAGAAACGCTTACCGAAGTGAAGCGTATACATGATGAAGGCACACAAAACCGCAGGGTGCTGAACACCGAATTGCAGAATTTGGAATCGGAACTGAAGAAGAATGTGGCGAATGTGAGTTAAGCTGAAGAATCGATTTTAAATTTAAAAACGTCATGCCGAATTTTTTCGGCACCCCATCTGATTAGTTCGTGGCGCTGCAGAGCGGCTAAGTATAGTGGCTACTTTTATGATGGGGTGTTGAAACAAGTTCGACATGATGTGTTTGTTTTTTGAGGCTCTCCCTGCCGTCATGCCGTTTATTTCGGTACCCCATCTGATTAGTTCGTGGCGTTGCAAAGCGGCTAAGCATAGTGGCTACTTTTATGATGGGGTGTTGAAACAAGTCCAACATGACGTGTTTGTTGAATTTTGTTTAAATTCAGTACCTTTAACTAACCAAACTAATCACAAATGCTTTTCAAAGAACCCCATATTTACATCATGACGAATAAGTATCGAACAACGTTTTATATCGGTGTAACGTCTGATTTACGTGCAAGGGTTTGGCAACACATAAATGGCGAAGGCTCGGCATTTGTGAAAAAGTACAGGTTATTTGATTTGGTTTACTAGGAGTATTTTGAACGTATCATCGATGCCATTGACCGTGAAAATCAATTGAAGAATTGGCATCACGACTGGAAAGTTAATTTAATAAAATCAACAAATCCAACGATGAGGGATTTGAAGGGTGATTTGGAAATAGAATGATTTTCCCCGCCGTCTTGCGAATTTATTTCGGTATCCCATCTGATTGGTTCGTGGCGTTGCAAAGCGGCTAAGTATGGCGGCTACTTTTATGATGGGGTTCTGAAACAAGTTCAGAATGACGTATTGGTTTTTTGGATATTCCCCCCTGCTGGTGCGCGCGTGTCGCGCATTCCTAATCAACCATGCAAAGCAAAATGTCATTTAAATCCTGTAGCTTTATTCGGAAAAAGGGCCTGATAAATATCGACTTTTTATAGTGGCTAAAGCACACGCGGCACGCGTGCGCCAGCGAACGTGTAGGTTCAAGCGAGACGCTTGAACCGGCGAGGGGTCAACGATTAAATTATATTAAACTATACGTGAAATATGGGTGATGACTTAAAACTAATTATAACGAATGCGTTCCGCTATTTGGAAACAGAATATAGTTTCAAATTGATTAAAAGTAAGAAAGAATCGGGAGGAGTACATTCAACTTTATATATGAACACGGTGACTGCAGTAGAACTTGTTTTCGAATACAGGGAGTCTTATTTATTCATTATGCTATATCAGTTAGTTAATGGCGTGTTCATTGATAATCCCGTGATAGTAAGACAAGATACCATTTCGCATGGCCATGGCCTTGGTGATGTTATTCTTTTAAGAAACCCATCTGCTCTTATCCATCCCACCTATAAATATCCCAAAGAATCCAATTATAGTGATCCATTAAATGGAATGTCGTATTATATTAATGACTTTGCTATAAATCTAAATAAATATGCTTCTGATATTTTAAAAGGTGATTTTACCATTTTCCCGGAATTAGATAAATTAGTTAAAAAACGATTGGCAGAAAATAGATGATGAACGCCCGCCGGTTCAAGCGTCCCGCTTGAACCAAAGCAAATGTAAGCGTCCCGCTTACAACAACACTTTTGCAATGTCGGAAAACATCGGCATATTTATTACCATGCAACGCAACGCTTCAACCGAAAACCCGCTTAAATCATTTCGTTACGTCAGCGGGACGCTGACATGTGTGTCGGTTCAAGCGAAACGCTTGAACCGGCGAGGGATAATTACAAAAGCAGTGGGTTTAGTTTCATTAGTTTATTTGTTACAAATGGCTATTTCTTGCAAAATGGGTGATCAGGTAGAAGACAGAATTATTTATTATCAAGATTATGATGTATTGCATAAAACCGGGATTGCAAAGTTATCGGACCTTGATTTAAAAAGTCGGCTGGATAAAGGTTTGATTGTATATAAGCTAGTCTACAATGCTAATATCCTTGATTCGGTTTGTATAATTAATCCTTTTAAAAATGCACCAGCAATCAAACTTTCCTTGCACTGCAAAGGCAACATTTGCATTTATAAAACGGACTATTCATATGAGGGCTTTGGGTACTATCCCTATTATTATGTGATTACACCAAAGCAAATACAACGTTTGGCTCAACTTGAAGATTGTTTTGATGTAATAACGATGACAGAAAATCAATGTTCAGGTAGACTTAGGTTTATTTTTAGCTATAAGGACACACTTGATTTCCAAAAACAACTTTTTGATCAAAAACCTTTAAAATTGAAAGTTATGTCATCGCACCCACTTCAAAAATATAGTAACCGAATTAGTAAGTATGTTACATTTACTGATTTGCTCAGTTTCAAGAAAACTTTATAACTCTGTAAAAATTTAAGGGGCTAACTGCCGTGATTATGACTGGTGGAGCGAGCGGGCCAAGGTATCTCTTCCCCCATGCTGGTGCGCGCGTGTCGCGCGTTCCTAATCAACCATGCAAAGCAAAATGTCATTAAAATCCTGTAGCTTTATTCAGAAGGGAAAGGCCTGTTCGATATCGACTTTTTATAGTGGCTAAAGCACACGCGGCACGCGTGCGCCAGCAAAGGGGTTCAAGCGTCCCGCTTGAACCAAAGCAAATGTAAGCGTCCCGCTTACAACAACACTTTTGCAATGTCGGAAAACATCGGCATATTTATTACCATGCAACGCAACGCTTCAACCGAAAACCCGCTTAAATCATTTCGTTACGTCAGCGAGACGCTGACATGGGTGTAGGTTCAAGCGGGACGCTTGAACCGGCGAGTTGCATTAAACTGCTTTAATCAACCACCCTTTTGCTATTTAAAATCTGATAAGTGCCTACGATAGTATTTTTGTATTTTTACATTTTAAATGGAATTGTTATTAATGGATGAAAACAGGATAAATATTTTAAATGAATCTACCCGTACCATCAGCAAACTGCAGTTGCTTACGGTGTTTTTCAATAACGATATCATTTATAAAATTTACCTGCGTACCCAAGTAATCCACCAGTTATTTGCTACTAATCCCGACCTGGATATTGGTAAACTGGAGCTTTTCCACATCCAGTTTACGGTTACGCTGATAGACCTGCTAAAAAAGATCAAAAAGAACAACGAAAGCCGGGCAGACCTGCTTTTAGACGAGGTTCGGCTGAACCACGAACTGATTGGCCAGATGGACGATACCGTTTTTAGCGAGAACGATTTTAGTAACGATAAGCAGCGGCAGGCGCTAAAAATGAGCCAGAGCCTGCGTAAACTTTTTGATGTTTTATCGCATGACCTGGAAGACTACCCCTTCGCCAAAAACATCAACCTGTTCAGCGCACGCTACGCACCCGATTACTTTGCCGAAATACCGGTAGAAGTACTGGACGAACTGCTGCGGTACAACCCCGCTGACTTGTACACCGACAAATACGCCACTATACAGCGCAAGCTGATGGGTAAGCTAAATAAGCACGGCTTCAAAATTGAGTTTTATACCGGGCTG
>CBFGNE010000131.1:0-7803 GCA_965649995.1 uncultured Mucilaginibacter sp. | reverse complement strand
CTTGCCGCATTTTTCGTAGCATCTTATTTCGGTTTGCAGGCTGTGCCCAAAACGTACTTTTTCAATCTCGAGGTATAAATTGAGGTGGGTTAGTTCGTCGCTCAGGGGTACTAAAAGCTGGTCGTCTTTTTTTAATGTTCCGCGTAAAAAATCGGAGAGCTGATGTATCATGCGGCGCGCTTCGTCGGGCTTAAAGCCAATAAGCGCGTTGATAGAGTTTAAGCTATTGAATAAAAAGTGCGGCTGCAATTGCTGACGCAGATTATATAGTTCGGCATCGCGGGCCAGTTTTTCGGCCTCGGTTTTGCGTTGCTCGGTTTTTTTATGGTCTATTTGCGAGTAAAAGAGGGCACTGATCATGGCCATCCAGCCAATGGCCAAAAAATCGGTAAACAGGCGGATAGCGAGGGATTGTTTCAGGAAGTTATCATACACCAAACCGAAATCTAAAAAGGGCAACAAGTACCGGCAGGCAGCGGTACAGCCACCTGCGAGAGCGCCACACCATACCAGCAGGTATATATAACTGCCGCGTTCAGGCTGGTAGTAGCGCAGGTTATTGTTGATTAACCAGCAGGCCACAGACAACAATACGGTGCTTATGGCGCTATCGCCCAGGGCAACCATCCATACAAAGCCAAAACTATGCAAAATATACGCCTGCAGGGCGGCCCAAACCACCCCGCAAATAGCGAATGCCCCAAATAGTTTCTTTCCTGATAATTGCTCTGATGCCAAAACTTGTAGATTATATTTATTTGCTTTTTAGAAAACGCTGTTTGAGAATATTGAGTAAAGAAGGTAAAGAAACTTCGGTGTTGGATATTCGAAATTCATTATTCGATATTAATCCCTGGTTTCTCTACCCTTTAGATCTCTAATTTTTTACGCCTAACAGCGCCGATTTATGGTGTGCCCAGGCAATGTACAGGTCCGGGTCGGTAGCCTCGTGTATGTTGTAATACAGTTCGGTACCATCGCCCAGGCCGCTTAAGGCGTTCAGTTCGGCAACATCAATAAACTGCCATTTTACGGTTTGCTTTTGCACATTTACAAAGCTGTCTTGATTGGCATGGCCAATGGTGCTTGCCTTTTCAAATGCCTGTATCTCGGTGTCGGCGTTTATTAACCTAAGTTGCTCATCAAACTGGGCGTTATGGTCGCCGTTGCCGCTTATCACCCTGAAAACCAATTTTGCTACGTACCAATTCATGTTGTTAAATTTTATGTTGATGGATCGGGAAAATTGTCAAATTAATAGCTGCGTATTTCCAGCCCGGCGAATATCGATACGCCTTTAATGATCAATACTTTGTCGCTTTTAGCAGCCTGGATGCTCTTCATCCGTTTGTCATCAGTGCCGGCGAATATGGCGCTTGTATCTACAATTACCTGCCAGTTGCTTGGCACAATTAGTTTGGTACCACCAAATACCTGGGTAATATCTATAATAGCCCGGTTATTGATATCCGCGTGGGTAAAATCAAGCTCGGTGCCGCCAAATATGTTAGTGATATCGCCACCCCTAAAGTTTTTGGAGAAGATAGTTTTGTTAACACCCCCAAATATGGCAGTAGCATCTAAAATATCATCGTGCGACAAGGGGGGCGTAGTACCTGTGGTACCGCCATCTACCGGTGGCACGCCGCTCGTAGAAGTATAGGTGGTATCGCCAAAATCAGCAAGAGGTTTATCGGGGTTAACGGTACCTGCCTGGTATTTTTTGTCCCAAAAATCAGCCTGCCCTAATTCGTCTACTGTTTTTTTCTTCCGCAGGATGATCCAAAGCCCCATGGCTATAAAGGCGGCTGGCCATACAAAACCACTGGCATTATTAATATTTTCGGTAATCAGGAAAATAACGCCTAAGCCGGTTATAATAACCCAGTTTGATTTTTGGAAATTATTACGCGAGCCGATGTAAAGGCCGATAAAAACCATCCATAGAGGCCATAGGTCTATACGATCGGGAAGGAAGAATATATTGAGTTGCCTAAGCAGCAAAAAGCCGCCTACGAGGAGCAAAATTGCCCCTGCCATAACTTTGCCATTGGCTTTGTTTGGTTTTGGATCTATGTTGGTGTTCATGATATCTAAATTTTTATGTTACCCAAAACTAATGTAACATTTGATATATGCAAACGGCTAATTGGCGATGTAAATAAAGATGTCGGTAAGTATGGATAAATTGTCGGTGAAAAAATCGCCGCCTCTAAACGGCGAAGCCTTCGTGAACGCCAAAGAGCATTAACTCGTGAATAATCTTCTCGCGTAGGGAGGCTTTTGAAATACGGCTACCGCAAAAATTATATAGATTTATAGTGGGTTTTCACTAACTGTATACCAAACAAATAGTGCCTAAATTCCTTTGTTGTTTAATATGAAAAAACACTTACATGGCTATAAAAATTAAAGACCAACCCTTTTATATACAAGCTACCGCTGTTTTATTTGGCTTGGTGCTGGTTGTGTACGCGTTGGCCACCCTGGCAGATATTTTGGTGCCGCTGGCCTTTGCGGCTTTTTTGGCCATCCTCTTAAATCCGCTTGCTAACAGGCTGCAACGGCATAAAATACCACGGGCCTTATCAATTGCTATTGCCATGCTGATTGCCCTGCTGGTAGTTGCGGGCGTGTTTTATTTTCTGTCGTCGCAAATTATTCAGTTCGGCGATTCGCTGCCTATGCTAAAACAAAAATTTGGCGAGATATCCGTCAGCTTTAAAGATTGGGTACAAAGCACTTTTGGTATTGCTGTTGCCAAGCAAGATCAAATGGTAAAAGAAGCCCTGGGCAATAGCCAGGCCATGATGGGCAAAACATTAGGCGGCTTATTGGGTACGCTGGGTATTATATTTTTACTGCCCGTTTACATTTTTTTTATGCTGCTTTATAAGCCGCTTATCCTTAATTTTTTATACGAGGTTTTTGCCGAGGAGAATTCAAAAAAAGTAAGCGAGGTGCTTAAAGAAACCAAGGGCGCTATACAAAGTTATATAGTAGGCTTACTGATAGAGATGATCATCGTGGCCGCCATGAACTCCGCTGCACTATTGCTGCTGGGTGTGAAATACGGTATACTTATTGGCTGTATTGGCGCTATATTGAACCTGATACCTTACCTGGGAGGTATTATTGCTATAGCGTTGCCTGTGCTAATGGCAACCGTTACCAAGGATGGCTACTCTACGCAACTGGGTGTTATCATCGCTTATATCGTTATCCAGTTTATTGATAATAATGTGCTGGTGCCACGTATTGTATCATCAAAGGTGCAGATAAACGCCCTTATGTCTATCGTAATTGTTTTGCTGGGCAACCAGCTTTGGGGCTTATCGGGCATGTTCCTGTCTATTCCCTTTGTGGCAGTATTGAAAATAATTTTCGACAGGATAGACGGCCTGAAACCCTGGGGTAAACTGCTTGGCGACAATATTCCTACCCGCCACATTGGCGAGCGATGGCGAAGGAAAAGGCCGGTACCTGTATCTGATCCTAACCAAAAATAGGAGCAAAGACGAAGGGATAAAAGATAAGATGGCTACGTGATTATATAAAAAATGCCCCAGTCATTCAGCGGGGCATTTTTTAGTCCTTAATCTTTTGTCTTTAGCTTTCGTCGAAATTAATGCGCTACCGGGCTGCCGCCTTTATTTAAAGTGCCATTGGTGAATAGTAAAGGGTTAACTTTAGCAGGATCGCCCTGGTAAACCCAAACAATGCTGCCAATGTACTTGCGGAACGCGTTGGTTACTTCATCAGGAGTCAGTTTTTTTACATCATCAACTAAAGTGATAGAGCGCATCCAGTTATTGTGCAAAACTTCATTACTTACCAAAGCCGCCGCCTGGGCCTGGTTGGTTTCGTTTTTGTAATAGAAACCGGTTAGGTAAGTAACCTTCATATCGGCAACTTCATCGGTTTTAAAGCCTTCGGTTTTTACTTTATCTACCAGTTTATCAAACACAGCAATATATTTATCGGGCTGGGTGGTTGATACCGCGAACCTGGCCGTTGCCGTATTGCCGGTATTGAACCATGCTTGTGGCGCGTACGACAGTCCGTTGTTGGTGCGCACATCTAAAAAGTGCCTGTTGGAAAATATGCGCATGGCTACGTTAAAAGCATTATAATCTGGTGTACCTGGTGCAGGCCCGCTGGTAATACCTTCCACATAATTTGTAGCCAAGTCGCGTTTTTGGGCAGAAAAGGTGTTTTTATACACCCTGAAGAACGATTTTTTAGCAGTGAACGGGGCACCCGCTTTTATGCTTGCCAGCATAGTAGCTATTTTAGCCTCGATATCAGCTTTAGGCAGATCTGCTACTACAACAATTACCAGCCTTGATTTGGTTAAAATTTTGTTGTAGAACGCCTTGGTTTCCGCAGCTGTAAGTTTCGATAGGATATCTACGGTACCATCCGGGTCCTTAGCGTAATCGCGGCCGGCAAAAGCTACCCTGTCGGCATACTTGTTAATAGCTGCATCGGGTTGTGCATCGTTGGATTTAAGGTTGTTTATCGCATCCTGTTTTATGCGCTCGAACTCTTTGGCATCAAAAGCAGGCTGGGTAATGGCCTCGGCGTATAGAGGCCACACCACATCAAAATCGCTTTTTATGCAATTCATCCGTATTAAAGCATACTCTTTAGTATCGTAGCCATAAAGCTCAGCGCTTACTTTATCCAGGGCGTTTTTAAAGTCGTTCTTGCTGTGTTTAAGCGTGCCGCATTCCGTTAGGGCATTTATGGCCATACCCTCTATGCCCATCTTTTCGGCAGGGTAGTTTTCCACACCGCCTCGTATAACGGTTTGTATCTCTACAATATCGTTGCCGCTTGGTTGAACGATCACCTTTACACCACTCACAGTAGTTTCGTAAGGTTTGTTTTGGGCGCTTACCGTATTAGTGCTATATGTAGCGGCTGCCAGTACCAACAGCGCAAATAGGTTTTTAATTTTCATCTTTAATGTGTTAAAGGTTATTTGGTGGCAACAAAAAATGATTTGGCGTCGGTTGCTTTTGCACCCTCCGGATTAATAATTAACCCTGCTACCGAAGGTTTGCCGGTAATATAAGTATTCAGGTATTTGGCAATATCGGCACGGGTAACCTTTTGGTAATTATCGGTAATATCGGTACCATAATCCAACGAGGTGCTGCACCACCAAAAGCTAAGCTGGCTGGGCAGGCTGCTTGGTTTTTCCATATTGCGGGCGTGGCTGCGCAGCAAAATGCCCTTGGCATCGGCCAGTTGTTCGTCGGTGAAATAATCAGGTTTACTAAACTGGTTTATCTGGTTTAGGGCCTCGGTGTAGCATTCCTTTAATTTATTGGGGTTTGGCACAATAAAAAAGGTTACGTCGCCGGTGTAATGTGTGGTGGTATAGCTTAAACTTGCCGATGATGCTAAACCCTTATCAACCAAAGCCTGCTGCAATTTGCTGGAGTTAAGCCCAACAACATAGGAGAATACATCCGCCGCAACCGTAGCTGCAGAATCTGTGGCGTAGCCCGGGCCTTGCCATGCAAATTCCATATAGGGTGTTTGCGCAATGGTGCTTTCTTTTACAAAAGCTGTGCTTTTTTCGAGCGGTTTAAACGGCGGGATAGGGTACTTTTCGTGCGGGTTGAAGCCACTATTTGCCCAGTCGCCATAAATGCTCTCAGCAAGCTTAAATGCATCTTCATGTTTAACATCGCCGCAGATAGTTAACAGGCTATTGTTGGGGAAATAATACTTATCCTTAATGATCATCATCTTCTCGGGCGTAGCCGTGTTGATGATCTCGTGCACGCCAATAGGCATTTTGCGGGTGATGAGGTCGCCCCATAAAGCCTTGCTGGCTTCATAATACAATTGAAAGTAAGGGCTGCTTTCGGCACGCTGAAATTCGCCATCAACAACGGGGCGCTCTTTGGTCATATCCTCTGTACGGTATATGGGGAAACGGATAGCGGCGTTCATAAACTTTAAGCCGGCACTCAGGCTATCTTTATCGAAAGTAAAGTAATAGTTTACGCGCTCTACGTTGGTGGTGCCGTTCCAGATAGCACCAAGTTCCTGCGTGCGTTTCAGGAATTTTTCCTGGGTAGGGTAGTCCTTATTCGCTTTAAAAAACATGTGCTCGAAAAGGTGGGAGAGCCCGCTGTATTCGGGGCCTTCGGTATAGGCACCGTTTTTTACAGCTATTTCGATAGTGGCTAAGGGAACCTTGCTGTTTTCTATTACAACAACTTCGAGCCCGTTTGGTAATTTTTTCCAGAAGTAACCCTGGGGTAGCCGCGGCTGGGCTATTGCGCATAAGGAGCACAAAACCCCCGCAGCGCTAAATGCTAATAGTTTAATAAATTTTGGAGTCATATATTTTATGGTGGTTGTAAACCATAAATATATTGCAAATAAGTTTGAAACTGAATTTTTAGTTATTATTTAACAAATAGAAGGTAGTTATAGCCGTCGAATTTGCTCCTTTGGAAAGGCTGAGTTGGAGCTTCTTAAATATCATTTAAATTTCAGTAACACTTTTTTGCTTGTAACGTTCTGCAAAAAGGGGACGAATATCAGCGCAGCGTTTTCTTTTGCCTTGCCCAGCAGGTTCATTTCACCGGCGGTGGTAAGCATTTTCTTTTCGGCTATTTTGTATACATCCTCCACCATTGTCTTCGCCTTATCCGGGAACCAAACGCCTGATACATCATACACACGTGACTTTTGATGGTCGAGTTTTACATAACAAATCTCAGGATTCGGAAGGGTAAGCAAAACACTGTCCTTAGTTTGGGTGATATCTTCCTTTTTTACTTTTGTGAGGTCTATACAGGCGGTTACTTCGCCAACGCCCACAAACAGTACGCGGGCATCGGGCAATATGGTGTGCAATTCTTTCTTCTCTATCACATCCTTCATCGAATATTTCACCAGCTCCAGTTTACCCATAGCCGTAATTTTCGAAACCATAATATCTTGGTTCACTTCGGTTTGGGTGGCAAACTGATGCTTAATGTAGAAGAACATGAAGATAACAGAAGCGACGATCACCAAAAGGAAAACCATGGTGATGGAAACGCGGGACCGGAATGCCATAATGTATGATTTTACCTAGTGCTACAAAAAAAAGCAGCGATAGTTTGCCCATCGCTGCTTTAAATAAATATGGTGTTTACTTATGCGTAAGTAACATTCAAAGTAATAGGTACGCTCAAAGCTTTTGATACAATACAGCCCGCTTTTGCGCCTTCGGCGACGTCTTTAAATTTTGCCTCATCTACGCCCTCAATCACTGATGCCTTCAGTTCCAGGTGGATGCCTTTGATCTCTAAAGCCTGCATATCCAAATCAAGGATAGCATCGGTGGTTAAATCGCCGGGGGTTATGCCCTGTTGCGATAAAGCTGCGCCAACCGCCATGGTAAAGCAGCCTGCGTGTGCAGCGGCTATCAGCTCTTCGGGGTTGGTTCCAATACCATCCGCAAAGCGGGTTTTAAACGAATATTGTGTTTTGTTGAGGATGGTGCTTTGGGTGGTAATTTCGCCCTGCCCCGCTTGCAGGGTGCCGTTCCAATGTGCGTTTGCTGTACGTTTCATGATAGTATGTGTTTTGTTTTTACGAATGTAGGAATATGTTGGGTGTATAAAAAATATTGAGTGTTATACTTTACCACCGCGCCCTGTCATACTGCTTGGGCCATTTCACATCCATGCCCAATTCATGCGCCGCTCTTAACGGGAAATGCGGGTCGCGCAATAATTCGCGCGCCAGCAGCACTAGGTCGGCTTGCCCGCTTTGGATGATCTCGTT
>CBFGNE010000130.1:0-7826 GCA_965649995.1 uncultured Mucilaginibacter sp. | reverse complement strand
TATGGCACAATGAGTTTATTGTTGTGGATAAGTGCCCCGCACGAGTACAATACGTTTGGCACGTATCCTTCGCGCTCGTCGCTGTTGGGTATCAATAATGGCTCTTTTAATCGGCCTATTTCAACGGCAGGGTCATCCAGTTTCAGCAGGCTTGCGCCCAGCACATAACGGCGCATAGGGCCAACGCCATGGGTTATTACTATCCAGCCATCCTTAGTTTCAATAGGCGAGCCGCAATTGCCTATCTGCACAAATTCCCAGCTAAACTTTGGTTGTTGCAGCAATACAGGTTTCTCCCAAATATTTATCTTATCCGAGTACATAATGTAGTTATTGCAGCCATCAATGCGGCTTATCATCATGTACTTGCCGTTTACTTTACGCGGGAACAGCGCAAGGTTTTTATTTTGCGCACCTGCACCGTAAAGCGGCATTATCTTAAAATTATAAAAATCGGTGGTTTGCAATAGCTTAGGCATTATCAGCGCGCCATCGTAAGCCGTATACGTAGCATAATATACCGAACTACCATCCTCGTTATGGAACTGCACGAAACGGGCGTCCTCAATCCCTTTGCGTTCGTATTCGGAAATTGGGAAGATCACCCTGTCGGAGATATCGGTATCCAGCGAGAATACAATCTCGTAGTACGAATCTGCCAGCCAAAGCACCTTATCGTACTCCAGGCGCTTCATGTCGCTTTCCTGCAATTTTTGCGAATCGAGGATGATGCGGCGCAGGTTGGAGTATTCGAAATGGTGGTCGAGCTTGCTCTCCAGCTCGTGCAGCACGTCGATGTTTATCTGCGTAATAGCAGCTTTATCAAAAAATAGTTTTTTATTGTAAACCGCGTTCCGTACAATTTCCGCCTCATCTATATAGCTACCCGCAGGCAATACGGTAATATTATTTGCCTTATCAATTAAAGCCCTGCGGAAGGTAATGGAAGATATATGCCCCTCGCCAACCGCCCTAAAGCTGATAATAACGCGGCGCTGCCCGTCTTCCAGTTCGGTTTGATCGGGGTCTTCCACAATAGATGGGTTGAAGAAGGCGGCAGATTCTATCGAGTATTCGTGTGTAAAGTAAGAGCCTATAAGTAGCTTGCGGTAAACCGTAAGGGTATCAAAATCAATGCCCAGTTCCTCAAAAAGCGGCTTTAGCTTACTGCAATGGCGGTTTAAAACCCGGGTGATATTACGGTGGCGTTTAGAGTACTCCTGCAAAAGCGGCGATACAATGCCAAATGCAACCTCCTCGCTGATGCCCATTACTCTTTGCAAAACTTCTTTTGCACGCTCGTTCCCGTTAAAAAAGAATCTTGCTATAACACGCTTAGGATCTGGATTTACTCTTACCGGTTTTCTTTCTATGGAAAGTCTCATCAAAAAATATTTTTATTATTTAACACCAATGGTGTTAAATTGATTTGCCAATTATACAAAACCTTAGCCAAGGCGAAGATTTATTATCAATAATCGGGCTAAGCCCGGCTTTTACAGCACTTTTTTGAAATAAAAGTGTTTAAACATGGGAGTTTGTTTACCAAAAAAGGTTTAACCATGCCGAAAGTTTAAATCATTCGGTTGCGCTTAATAAGGTATTCGTTCAGGATACTGTTGTAACCCTGTTCAATGTCGGCATCTATAATATCAATGTGGTACTGGGCGCATTTCAGTTCCAGTTGATGGCGGTATTCTTTTAAGGATGATATATAGCTATCGCGGATTTTATTTGGGTGTACGCGTACCTCTTCGCCGGTTTCTATATCCACAAAGTGATGCGGACGGTTATCAAAGTTAAAATCCAGCTCCTTTTGTTTGCTGGTTACATTGAAGATAACCACCTCGTGCTTTTTGTATTTAAGGTGCTGTATTGCGGCAAAAAGCTCCTGCGTTTTTTGCGGGTTGAGGCTATTCTCCAGCATATCGCTAAAGATGATCACCATGGAGCGCTGGTGTATCTCGCCCGCAAGGTGGTGCAGTACGGTGGAAATATTGGTGGCTGTATTTGCCTTGGGGTTATTATAAGCTTTCTCCAACTGGGCATACAGGTAAAACAAGTGTGCCGAGGTTGAGCGCGCCGGGCTCATCCAGTCCA
This sequence comes from uncultured Mucilaginibacter sp., assembly GCA_965649995.1. Lineage (GTDB taxonomy): Bacteria > Bacteroidota > Bacteroidia > Sphingobacteriales > Sphingobacteriaceae > Mucilaginibacter. The sequence continues at coordinate 5,726 of CBFGNE010000130.1, read as the reverse complement.
TTTTATCCGAGAACAGGCATAACCCGAAAGCATCGCGCTGTTTTTTAAACAGGTACATCAGCGAGGCGATGGCGTAGACCGAGAATTGCAGCTTGTTGGCACCCTCGGCCGGGAAATTCATAGACGATGAGGTATCCAGCAGCAAATAACAACGCAGGTTAGTTTCCTCTTCAAATTGTTTTACAAACAACTTATCGGTACGGGCGAGCAACTTCCAATCGATATTTTTTACCGATTCGCCGTTGTTGTAGAGCCTATGCTCGGCAAACTCTACCGAAAAGCCATGAAAGGGGCTTTGGTGCAAGCCCGTTATAAAACCCTCAACAACCTGCCTGGCAAGTAATTCCAGGTTGGCCAGCTGGCGTACATGTTGATTGTTGTTTAACTGGGGCATAAGCCAAGGTAGTAATTTCGGTGCAGAAACGTAACGGTAAATTATATCCAAACGTATAGCCGCTTTAAATCCTGACAACCGGCAGGCAGGCTCCGCCGGTGGGGGAGATTTAACTTCTCCTTTTTTTAAAAGCCCTGCCTACTGGAGAGGATTATTTCATGGGGCTTCGCCGTTTAGGAAGGGCTGCTCTTAAAACCTCGTATAAAAAGCCGTTTGTATAACATGGTTAATCGTATACGCGGTTGCCTGTTTGGTATATTGGTTAAGGTAGCCAACCTCCGCATCAAACTTTTTGCTGAAGCGAAAGCCAAATGCAACGTAAGCCCGGTTTTGATCGAAGAAGTGTTTGTTTACTTTATCCTTGTTTTGCACATTCACAAATATTTCATCCTGTAAAGCAAAAAAAGGCCCTTTGGTAAACACCGAATCATTTTTAAATGGAATGACCGAACGGGCAAAATACCGGAAGCGCTGTGAAAAGTAGCTATCGTTTGCTGTAGCGGATGTATTGCCCAAAAAGCGCTGCTCTAATCTAAAACGGTGTTGCAAGGTAGCGTTGCGGCTAATTTTATGGTTATAAATAAACTGCTGCCATATCCTGCTTTCGGGGCGAAAGGTAGAAGCACCACTTGTCGTACGGCCATTGGTTGCCACGTAGGCATAACCCACCGCCCCTATTTTATTATTAGCGAAGTAATAATTTATGGATGGGCGCAACAGCACGTTCCTTAAATAATCAAATTGGTCTGCCAACCGGAACTGCGCGTCGAAAGACGCTCCCCAATGTTTAGAAAACTTTTGGGTATGGAATAGGGCCGCCCAGCCGGAGAATTGATTGTCCTGCGCGAGTAGTTTGCAGGGCACCAAAAAAGCAAAAAGCAGCAAAAGCTGAAACAGTTTATTTTTCATAAATAAAGGATAGATACAATAAATGTACTTGGTAAAACAACAGTCGCCTGGGCGTGGGGGGCACAGCCGTGCAGCAACTAACGGAGCAAAAATACTAATTTTAGCGAAAAACGCTACTCTTTAAACTTAACCACACGCTTCCGGCCCAAATCGTACGACAGCCGGAATGCTTCCTGGTTACTACCACCGCTTAATGGTGTTTGATGGAAACTTAGCACAAACTGGCCGGTTATTCCTTTGTATAAAAACGGAGTGTAAATGATATCCAGCCGGTTATAGGTTTTGTATTGGTAATAAGCATCCCCAAAAGATATATTATGCCCATCGCCCTTGTAAAATTCATCGTACAGGGCAAAGCGTTTGTAGCTTAAAAAAGCATTGGCAACTAAACCCGTTGGTTTTTTAAAGCCCGAAACATTGCGCTCCCGCTCAAACGACATCATACCTCCTGCTTCAATACTTAGTGAATCGAGGAAAGTTTTATGGCTAAGGTTAGCGCCCAGCTTTATTTGGATGGCACCGTTATCGCGGATATGGTCGTCGGGTATGGCAATGGCAGGGCCGGCATCGTGCAACAAAAAGAAATAATGAGATAAATAAAAAGGCCCTTTTGTAAACGGTTGATATTTTCCCGAAAATCCAAATAAAAATTGCTCCCGCTCGGTATCGGTTTGCCGGCTCACCCAATCTATCCACACCGTTTCGCTAAAGTTATTGTTGTAGTATTTCGCCAGCAAACCTTCTACGTTGGGCCTAAAGTAGCGCAAAGTATCGTTCAGCATAGCGCGGGGGTAATCGGTTAGCAATCCTTCGCGCGGAAATTCACCGGCGTTAAACAACCAGCGTTTGCCGGTATGGTTAAAGTAGGCAACAGGGGCTACTTTTAAAAAATATGGCTTCGCGCCAAATTCGTGCAGCCCGTTGGCACCAAAAACAAACCGGTTGGTGCTATCCAGGTTCAAACCAAAATCCAGTGCCAGGCGCGTGCCCGAGTAGGTGCGCGAGCGTATCAACGATTCTTTATACTCGCGGTTATCAAAAAACACCGAGCCGTTAAAATGCACATCCACCGTTTGGGCGGCAGCCGCACGTGCAATAAAAATAGCAACTATAAACAGGTATATTTTTTTGTGCATTGTATCAAATTGTTATTCTACTATAAACTTTATAAGCCGGCTGTTCTTGCTCCCGCGGAAGGGCTCGGTACGGATGGAGAACATCAGGTAATAAGTTCCTCTGTCCTTAGGTGCTGTAACGGTTGTTTTATAACGCGTACTTTGCCCCGATTCCAGCCTGATTTTATTAAAATCCGCAGCGGACTGCTGTACTTCGGCAATATCTGTTGGTCCGGTAAAAAAGCAGCTTTCTAAAACCACCGGGTGCTTATACCCAACGTTGGTAAAGTTAACATCGTACGTGTAAGGGTTGGTTATGCTAAGGTCAAATTGTATTTTTTGTCCAGCTTTTGTAGTAACCGATTTGGTTTTGGTATCAATAGCAATTTTTTGGTAAGTACGTGTATCCTCAACCCACGCGCCGTACCAAGTGCCCACTTCGCCGGTAATCGTATCGGTTTTGTAACCCTCCAGCGGCGTACTCAACACCAGGTAAACCTTTTTATGTTGCAGGCTATCCTCCACCGGCCAAATATCAAACATGGTGCGCCCGTAATACCGCGAATCGTAAGCAAAGCCTTTTTGCGTACGGTTATAAAAATCATACTTAGAGGGGTTTTGGAAGCCATCGTCCATCACCATCCAGGCATCGCCTGCCTTTTCCTGCACTTTTGCAGCCCATTCTCGGAAACCAAAATAGGTTTGCAATGCCTGTATCTTTTTTATGAATGGCAACCCCAATACCAACGACACCCGCAGTACTAAAATTAAAATAATGTTGCCAATTGCAATATTGAAAAGCCATTTAGGGTGATTATTATTCCGTTGCAGGTTGATTAGCACCAGCGATACCAAAGGGATAAAAGCGATGAGCGTATAGTGGGGCTGTACGTTAGCGAAATAGGTGTTCACAAAAAAGAAGCTGAAAGTACCTATGGCATTAAACGAAAGTGCACGGGTAAATGTATCGGTGATTCTTGTACTGAATCCTTTGTACAACAGAAACCAGCTGATTAGCACGCCGCCCAGCAACAACTGGCCACCGAGGTATTCTATAGTTAAAGAGATATTGTAGATCTTATCCGAGGAGCGCTCGAACAACTGGTAATTCACTGCCGGGAAACCGTATTGCGACTGCCATAAAATATGCGGCACATAGCAAATAAAGCCTACAATAATTGCGACATAGAAGGACGAACGTTTAAACAGTTTTAAATTGGATAATACGGTAAAACCAACCAACAACACGCCATGGTATTTGCTATATAACAGGCAGGCAACAACCAGCCCTATGATAAAAGCGGTTCGCCAGCTATCTTTTTCGGCATACTTCTGATAGAAATAATAAAACACCACCGCGAAAAAGAACAGCGGCGCATCGGGCGTAGTGGTAAAAGCATAAACATGAAATACCAGTACCCCGGAAACCAGCAAGATGAACCATTTAGCGGTAACCGAATATTTTTTTACGATAAGCCATAACAGGTAGATAGCCAGGCTATTGGAGAGTACCGCCATCAGTCTTGCGCCAAACTCGTTATGAAAGAGCGTATAGCCAATTTTGATGAACACCGCCATCATAGGCGGATGGTAAAAATAGCCCCAATCAGGCTTTTGGGCGTAAAGCCAGTAGTAAGCCTCATCGCCGTGCAGTTCTAATACAAAAGCTTGTAACAGGTTCAAAACCGTCCAGCAGGCGATGAAATACCAAATGGGTTTATTGCTTTGAACAGGATTGCTTTCGATGCCGGCCATTTAACAAATTAAGCTGCAAAGGTAAAATAAATGCGCTAAGGCGGATGCTGCAGTTTGTTAGGATTATTTTAACAAATAGCTTGTCAATCCAGCTAAAAATCGAATATTTGAAGCATGATAGACAAACAGATAGAGTTTATTAAACAGCCACGTTTAATGATCCTGAGCATATTGGATAAGTTTACACTGGAACAATTAAATACCATACCGGCGGGCTTTAACAATAATATTGCCTGGAACCTTGGGCATATGCTGGCCGCCCAGTACGGCATTTTGTATAAACGCGCCGGGCTGCAGGTTGATGAGGCCTTTTACCAATTATATAAACCCGACAGTAAACCTGAAGGCCCTATAACGCAACAGCAACTGGACGAAATAAAAGCGATGCTGATAAACAGCCTTGACCAGTTAGAAAAAGATTATGCCGCCGGAATTTTCGGCAACTACCCTACCTGGACAACCCGCTACGGCGCATCCGTTGAAAACATCGATCAGGCTATCGCATTTTTACCATTTCATGAAGGGCTGCATATTGGGTATATTATGGGGATGAGGAAGCTGGTGTAGGGGCGAAATTAGCTTAAGCTTCGCTATATACAACTGACCCATATATAATTGCCTGCAGCAGAGGACTTACAACAGGATTGAGGCTTCCAACATTGCACCATATTAGCTTCTACCAAGTATAAATCTTGCTACCTTGTGGTACAGTATGCATCTGCTATTCCAATGAAAGTAAACCACTTTATCTGTTTTATATTAACCTGCTGTTTATGCTATGCCGCGCATGCCCAAAACCGCATTGAACTTACCAAAGCAAATACAGCAAGTTTTGGCTCTTTTTATTTGATCGATGTTCCCTTAACTATGAAATCTGACCGCAAGGGAAACCTTGATTATAACTACAATAAGAAATTAGTAATTACCGACCCGAATCGCATCATACCTGTTGCAGCCTACCTGCGCCGACCTAACGAAAATTTTGCAACGCTAATCGATAGCACTATTATTTTTTTTGGCAAAAAGGGCAGGTCAGTTCATAACTCGATACCGGGACGTATGCGTGCCGAATACATTGTTAAAGGAAACAAAACCTATTATAATCACCCAGCAAATATCGACAGCGTAAACTTCAGCGTATGGAACATTGCCTATTACAAACTACTAAAGCAGGTAAAAAAAAATCATAAGGGGAAATTTGTTTTGTCTTATTACAAGGAAGAGAGCGGCTCTTCCTGTTGCCCCAATGACTCTCGTTACAACATTCCTGATGATTTGCAAGGTTTCATTAACAAATTTGAAAAAGCGAATGCCGTTAAAATTGGCGAAATTATAGTGAATACTTTTGGCGATGAAGGAGAATACGACAAATATTTTACACTTTCGGGTTTAACGCTACAGCAAAAAATTCGATTTATTGCCGAGAGGCTGTCATACTTGTCGAAGATATTCAAGGATTCTACATTGACCCAACAAGCTGTTTTTCGCCCGGATTGGATACCGCGTAAATTCTCAAACAATATGGCGCCGGTAAAAATAAACAAGAACGAGAT
>CBFGNE010000129.1:0-7838 GCA_965649995.1 uncultured Mucilaginibacter sp. | reverse complement strand
GGGCTTTTTCCAAAAGCTGGTAGTGGCCGACAGGCTCTCGATATTCGTTTCCGCCGTGTACCAACACCCGGGGGCTTACAGTTCGTCCATGTTGTTGGTGGCCATATTGTTCTTCGCTTTCCAGATCTATGCCGATTTTGCCGGTTACTCCAATATCGCCCTTGGCACTGCCCGCATTATGGGCTTTAAGCTGATGACGAACTTTAACACGCCCTTTTTCAGCACCAGCGTTACCGAATATTGGCGCAGGTGGCATATATCCCTCAACACCTGGTTCAGCGATTACTTGTTCACCCCTATCATGATCGCCAGGCGCGATTGGGGCAAAGCCGCCGTTGTTTTAGCCCTGATGATAACCTTTGGGCTAAGCGGCCTATGGCATGGCGCAGGGTGGACGTATATTGTTTACGGTTTGCTGCACGGCGTGGCGGTTACCTACGAATTCCTGACAAAGAAATTCCGAAAGAAGCTATCTAAGGCCATCCCGGCTATTATTTACAACAATGTAAGCATGCTGCTGGTATTTATATATGTGTGCCTCACCTGGGTATTTTTTAGGGCGCAAAGCTGGGGCGATGCCATCATTGTATTTAAGCGCTTGTTTGCCTTCCAGGGAAGTTTCTTTGTGTTCGATAACAACTTAGGGGTTATTATATACTCGCTGGTGGCCATCGCGATATTGCTTATACACGACCTGAGCGTACACCTTAATCATGGCAAAAGCTACTTTTTGTACCATACATCGCCGTGGGTACGCATGGCTACGTATTGCTTTATACTGGTTACTATTGTACTGATAGGTGTATTTGATGGCGGGCAATTTATCTATTTCAAATTTTAAACATGGCGGATTATAAACTCATATTAAAACGCTTTACGATATTACTGGTGGCCATTGTTCTGCTTGATTGGGGCATAGGTGCAGTGCTGAAACATTTCTACTTCACAAAAAAGAACGGGGCAGATTACCGCACTAATTACGTTATCAACTCGGTTAAGGATGATGTACTGATATTTGGTTCGTCCAAAGCGGTTTATCATTACGATACTAAAATCATCAGCGATAGCCTGCACCTATCTGTTTATAACGCCGGGCGGGATCTGAGCTACATTTATTACCACTACGCCCTGTTAGAGGCCGCCCTGAATCGTTATAGCCCAAAGCTGGTAGTGTTGGATACCCGCGCCAATGAGTTATATAAGTTTAAGAACGGGGAAGACCGCGACCGCCTAAACGTGCTGCTTCCCTACTATTATTCGCACCCCGAACTGCGCGAGATATGCCAGCTACGCGGCCCCTTCGAGCGCTATAAGCTGCTCTCTAAAATGTACCCATACAACTCGCTTATCCTGAGCGAACTGGTAGAGCTGCTGCCCATAGCCCGCTACAAAAAAGATGATTCTCAAAAAGGCTACATTGCTAAACACGGGCAGTTTAAGAAGGGTTTGCAGCCCTACACCGTAAACGATGCCATAGACAGTACCGCCGCCCGGTACTACAAAAAGTTTGTGGAGCTGTGTAAAGCTAAAAACGTCCCGCTGGTGGTTGTTTATTCCCCCATTTATCAAACCATCAACAGTGCCACCAACCGTAATGTGCAATATGTAATGCAGGTTTGTAAGGAAAATAAGGTACCTGTACTCAACTACCTTCGCGATAGCACCTTTAACAAACCCGGCTATTTTTACGATGCCTTGCATCTAAACCGCCAGGGTTCGGTTGTTTACAGCGGCATGGTAGCAGGTAAGCTAAAGCAATTCCTCAATCATAAATAAAGCTTATTATTGCAGCATGAAGGATTTTGCCAACCTGAAACGCAACCTTAAGAAAGATGCATCGGCACTAAAGCCTATAAAAGTTGCCCTGCTGGGCGATACCGCAACGCAGTTCCTTTCGGTAGCTATACGCGGCGCAGGTTACGAATATGGTTACAACTTGCAACTGTGGGAAGCCGACTTTAACCAGATTGAGCGCCAAGTGTTCGACCCGGCATCCGAACTGCACGAGTACGGTGCCGAAGTAATTATCCTTTTCCAGTCTTCCCACAAGCTTTTAGGTAAATACAGTAAATATAAAGGTAACCATGCTGCTTTTGCGGCGGATGAATTAAACAATATCAAAGCCTTTTACGATACCCTTGCTTTGGTAAACCCAAAGGCGAAACTCATTTATTACAACTATACCGAAATAGACGATAACGTGTTTGGCAACTACGCCAACAAAGTTACATCCTCCTTCCTGTTCCAGTTGCGCAAGTTGAATGTACTGCTGATGGAGTACGCCAGCGAGGTACCGAATTTTCATATCTGCGATATTTCGTCGATTCAGAATTTGGTGGGGAAAACAGCCTTTTTCCAGCCATCTGTTTACATCAACTCGGAGATGGTGCTGAGCATCGATGTGCTGCCGGCGATCGCCTACAAAACCCTTGGCATTATCAGCGCTTTGCAGGGCAACTTTAACAAATGCATTGTCCTCGATCTGGACAACACCACCTGGGGCGGTATCATCGGCGACGATGGCATCGAGAATATCCAGATCGGCGCACTCGGCATTGGCAAGGCGTTTTCCGAGTTTCAATACTGGGTAAAAAAACTCAAAAACCGTGGTATTATTGTAGCCGTGTGCAGCAAAAATACAGAAAGCATTGCTATGGAACCGTTTGAAAAACACCCGGATATGGTACTGAAGATGGACGATATCGCCGTTTTTGTGGCCAACTGGGAAAACAAGGTGGATAACATCCGCAAGATACAGGGCATCCTCAACATCGGTTTCGATTCGATGGTGTTTTTGGATGATAACCCCTTTGAGCGTAACATGGTGCGCGAGGGCATACCCCAACTTACCGTGCCCGAACTACCCGAGGACCCCGCCGAATACCTCGAATACCTGTACACGCTAAACCTGTTCGAAACGGTTTCGTTTACCGAAGACGACGCAGCACGTACCAAACAATACCAGGTAGAAGCACAACGCGCAACCCTGTTCGAAAAATTTACCAACGAGGATGATTTCCTGCAAAACCTCCACATGGTAAGCGTGGTAGAGCCCTTTACCAAGTTCAACACCCCGCGGGTAGCGCAGCTATCGCAGCGCAGCAACCAGTTTAACCTGCGCACCGTGCGTTATACTGAGGCGGATTTGGAAAGCCTCGCTGCATCGCCAGGATACTTTACCTTTTCCTTTACCCTCGAGGATAAATTTGGCAACAATGGGCTTATTTGCGTAGTGATACTACAACAGCTAAGCCACGAGGTACTGTTTATTGATACCTGGCTAATGAGCTGCCGTGTGCTTAAGCGGGGTATGGAGAACTTTACCCTAAACACCATTGCCAATTTTGCACAACAAAAAGGCTATAAATATTTAAAAGGCGAGTATATTGCCACGCCGAAGAATGGTATGGTGGCAGAGCATTACAGCAAACTCGGTTTCGAGCCGGATGGCAACAACTGGCTGCTCCCGCTTGGCCAATACCAAAACAAGAAAAGTTTCATCGAAAAAAAATAAGCAACCCGTGGAAAGACAACAGATTTTAGAGCAGGTAACCGCCATCTTTCGTGACGTGCTGGATAACGACGACATCACCCTAACCGACAACACCACCGCCCGCGACGTAGAAGATTGGGACTCGCTCAACCACATCCAATTGGTAGTGGGGATAGAAAAGCACTTCAATATCCGCTTCGCCGCCAAAGAGATACACAGCTGGCAAAACGTTGGCGAACTGGTGGATAGCGTAGCGTCAAAGCTATAAACGCAGGGGTTTTTGGTTGCCCTGTTTTCACATCATACCCGGCTTACCTGGTGTAATATTCGGCATAAGTATGCCGAAAACTGACGCCACTATCTTCCTGGTACATGTACAAATTATGCTCGGTAAGCGTTTTGATGGTTGTGATGTAGTCGCCATTTGGCACCCCATCGTCATCAATCTCCTTCATGTTCAGCGTAGTGCCGGTAACGGTATAAGTACCATGCTGGGTACCCTGGATATTTAGGTCTTGCCTGGCAATATAGGTTCCATCGGCCTTAAAATTAATATAAGCATCGCCTCCCGCAGATGGTTGCGTCGATACCAGCGTCCCGTCTACCTTGTAGGTCTTCAGTGTATCTTTAACAAAATGCCAGGTGCCAACTATACTTACCGATGCCGGCGTTGCATCGCCTTTTTTTCCACAGCTTGCTGCCGCAAAGCCCACCAAGCCAATTAATAACAGTTTTAGGTTCAGGTTAAATTTCATAGCCTTAATATAAGGCTATAATCCAAAATAAAAAAGTGGACTGGTTAAGTTTTTTATCCTACCGTTTAGCCCGCAGGCTTTTACAGGCAGTCCACGGACAGAGCATCCTGCAAACCCTAGTAAAAGCCGGGCATCAATACGCGCCGTTATAAAAGCTCTTTTTAAATCGTAGCTGCATAAGGGCATGCATAAATAGTTCTATACCAATATAGATAATGCCAAACTCCCACCAGTAGCCCCATTGCCCTTCTCCGCCGGTCAATAAATTTTCGATGAAATTGGCTATATAAAACAGTGGGATAGCGCATAAAAACCAATAGGCAAGCCGTAGCACATACAATAGCAGTAAGTTTTTTGGCAGGGCAAATTTAAAGTAGTTGATAAACAGCAGCTCCAGCCAGTGCCCCACAAAAACAATATTGAACGCCATAAGCCATATTTCCACCAATTGCATACCCATGCTCACCGCCCGTTGCGGAAACACATGCGCAAAATGGATAACCAGCGTAATAACAGCAGCGGTAATTGCGGCACGGATAAGGTTAGACATAAATGCCACCGGCATTTTTTCGGGAGCTTTCATCGATTTAAATTAATAGGGAATTTAAAGGTAATTAACTTTATACAAACAAGTTAACTAACCTAAAAATAAATTTATCACCACCCATTACGGCTTCTTAAACTCTACCCTCCTGTTTAATATCCTGCCTTCTTCTGTAGAATTATCGGCGATAGGGTTTGTTTCACCGTAAGCTTTCACCGTTATCTTTTCGCGGTTTACGCCAGATTGAATTAAATAGTTTTTTACAGCGTTTGCACGGTTAAGCGATAAAACCATATTGTAACCTGCCGTCCCTTCGGATGATGCATACCCCGCTACAACAATTTTGCTGCCGGTGGACCGCAAATCAGCAGACATAGCATCTAATAACTGATATGAGGACGTTCTTATCGCCGAACTGTCAAATTCAAACTGTATGTTACCGTAGGGCATTGTAGAAGGTAAGGCGATAACGTATGAAAACTTTTCGGCACAGTTGCAATCCTTGGCAACAAACCTATGGGTTGCAGGCACCGGCTTTGGGGCGGTATATTCACCGCAGGGGCGGTATAGGCCCACGCCGGGGTACCATATTATTTTTGTTTTATCGTGCCTGTTTGTTTTATTTTGAAGGTAGGCGCCATAATGGGTATCATTTTCCAGGTCTACCCTACCGGCCGCTGTTTCAAATACCTGGCCAAATAAACGGCCGGCGCACAGTATCATTATCAGGGTGATGTATATTTTCATAGCTTACTTAATTATCCTGGTTAGTTTTATGTCGTCTCGTTTGATGGTGTAGATAATCTTATCTTTCGATAAAAAATTGACGTCGGTTGCCGACGTATCGGTAACTAATACCAAATATTCCTCTTTGGTAGTTAGTAGCAGCTTAAGCATTTCTTGTTCGTTATAGTTCTTTAGGTCTTCGGCTATGTCTTCCGGCAAAAAAGCATCTGCTGCGGGGGTAACGCCCGCGGTAGTATCCTTTTTTGTATCCCCCTCAACTTCTTTCAGCACAAACTTTACTCTAAACAAAGTAGAGCCTTTATAAACAAAATCGCGTTTGGCATTGGCAGCGCCTGCTATAATAGCGCTGTAATAAATTGCAGCAAACAGTACAATGCAAATAGCGTAGGTAACCCAATTATATTTAAGCCAGTAAAGCGCCGCGCTAAATAAGCCAACGGCACACAGCGTAATAAACCAGTGCCCTATAATTAAATAGGTTAAAACGTTAGCCGAATACACCAGGAAATAATAAAACTCCATATCGGCCTGGCGGATAGATATGCCGAAGAAATTATAGTAGCTATATATGTATATCCAACCGGCAAAGTATAGGTATACAGCAAAAATAAAAGCTATATCGCGGGCATTTTTTAAAAAATCGAAGTCGGATTTGGTGGTGGCAAATTTCTCGGGCATAGTTAATAAGGCAGGTGTAATTGTGGTGTAATATATAAATATTATTTGTATTATGAATTAACCATAATACCCCCACTCAGGGCGTTAACGTGGCTTAATTAACACCTATTTGGAGGCGAAGCAGCCGCAGGTACGCCCCATTTTCCACTAACCTGCTACATACCGGGACAAAACGTTACAAAAAAATGGCTACCTGTATGCTAGCCAACAGCCCGGGGAACAGCAACGCGCTGCCATTTAAGCACTGGCCTCGCCGAACTGTATTTACATACCATAAACGCATAATCCCATTAAAACCATAGGTTGTATAATTGATAATATTATTATCTTAGCTATAATTAATTCCTATCCGTTACCTTAAACGTCACAATCATGCCAAACCACCTTTCTGTTTTAGGGATTGTCCACACCGCTATAAGTGTGTTTGCTTTAATAGCCGGATATTACTCCCTTATCCGAACCGGTAAAATAAATCCGCTTGTTGGCCCGGGTAAATGGTACACCATCCTTACTGTACTCACCTGCTTAACCGCCTTCCCCATTATGAAAACCGGGCATTTTACCGGCGCACACGGGCTTGGGGTAATGGTTTTAGTAATGATAGTATTGGCTATCTACGCAAAATCCTTCAGATTTTTGGGTGGCAAGGCTAAGTATGTAGAAACAATATTAATGTCGGGCACGCTATTTTTTAGTATGATACCCGCAGTTGTAGAAACACTTACAAGGTTGCCTATCGCTGCCCCTATAGCTGCCGACCCAGCCTCGCCGGTGATATCAAGCTGCTTTATTATACTGTTTATAATGTTTATGGTATTGGTTGTTTACCAGGTGCGTAGGGTAAAAACCGATAAGAACATGCAGGTAAGCCTTTAGCTGGCCTTACTTTTAGGCCTTCGCATGTCTTAAGGCAATTGCTTTAGCAACGCAATTATTTGGCTATCGTGCTTTAGCGGCTAATTTTGTTCACCGATTATATCCTTAGGCAGGATAGATGGATTTATTTTAGCGTTAAAAATATTGGTATCCCAGCCCGTAACTTTGCCGCAATTACCTTGGTTCCAACCCGCATTTGCCTCGCCCGCAGCGTTGGTGAAATTAACCTGGTTATTGCTGATGGTATTTAACAAACAGCCGGATTGGTGCTGATTCCATATGTACAACCCCACATTGGTAAATGGCTGCCGTTTACCATAAATAGTGTTATGAATGATGTTAATATGGTTGCCACCTGCTATGGCCATGCCGTACTGGCCAGGGTTTACCAGTATATTATCCCTGGCTATGATATACGATCCGCCGTTATCGCCAAGCATTATGCCACCGCCGGCTTCGCTTGGTCCGCCACCACGTATGCGGTTGCCTACTACTTCTACGGGGCTTACCGCCGTGCCATTTGTTTTAAAAATATTTATAGCGTCCTGCGGTGCGCTTTGCCCCGGCAAGTTTTCGCCGCTGTTGTAGTTTATCTTGTTGCCTGCCCCGTATACAGCATCAAATTGGGCCATTTGTCCCCGGGGAAATGGGCCCTGCATGTTTTTAAACCGGTTGCGATTAATATTGATGCCCTGGCTTTCGGTAGCGTACACTCCTGTTGCTAACTTTTCGAAATAACAATCAA
>CBFGNE010000128.1:0-7905 GCA_965649995.1 uncultured Mucilaginibacter sp. | reverse complement strand
AGGCTAATTTTCTCCGGATTGTTAATTAATGGTTTTTTGAAATGTGTTGCCAGTGTAGCTGCTAAATGCCCGCCTGCCGAAAAACCCATCACGCCAATACGATTACTGTCTATACTCCAGGCCTTAGCGTTCTGCCGTAAAAATTTGATAGCCTGTTGCGCATCCTGAAGCGGGCCGATGGTTTTATCGATCATAACAGAATCATCCGGCAGCCGGTACTTAAGTACGAATGCCGTTACACCGTTTTCGGCAAAAGCCCTGGCAGCTTTAACGCCCTCGCCCTGGTAAACTAAAACTTTATAACTTCCCCCGGGGCAAATGATCACAGCGCTGCCGTTTGATTTCCCTGCCGGCGGCAAAAACATCTCCAGTTCGGGACTGGTTACGCTATAAATAAGACCCGGGTTTAATTTCTGTGGTAGTACTATACGCCCTTTTCTGGTGTTTGGTACCGTATCCGGGTATATGGCCATCAACGTTTGAGCCTTTACAGTGAAAGGTGCGATGATAATTAGCAAGCAAATAAATTTTGCCCACTTTAAGCTTATTATATGTTCAGGTTTATTAAAATACATTGCTTTTCTTTCATCGTTAGGATCCTACTACCTATAAAGTAAATTTTACAGGCATAAGTTCCTTTTCGGCTGGCGAAAGCCGATTTGATTGTTGGGTAATTGGTTAAAGCTAAACTGCGTAATCGTACAGGCTTTAAGTAGCACTATTTGACAAGTTTTTAACATTAATGTCATTTACACATTAATTACATGGCGGGCAATAACGGAAATAAGTAATTTAGTTGACCCAATTAAATCATTCAAAGAAGAGGCAATCAATTCATCGGGTCAATTAAAATTCACCTTTGTAAGGATACTCTTTTATAAAACACGATACAATCTAATTTATGAGGACAAGTAACTATTTAAAATTTGCTGCACTATGCATTCTATTGTGCTGCCATGCAAACATTTTCGCGCAAAGCAGGAATATTTTATGGTACGACAAACCGGCCGCTAACTGGAACGAGGCCTTGCCCATAGGTAACGGCTTTATTGGCGCTATGGTGTTTGGCAATACGCAGCTCGAACGCTTGCAGCTAAACGAATCGACCATATGGGGCGGCGGGCCAAACAATAACCTGGATTCTGCAGCCCGGCCTTATATTAACGAAGTGCGTGCGTTGTTGGCGCAGAAAAAGTACGTGGAGGCACAGCAATTGGCAAACAAACAATTGGCACCAAAAGGCAATAGCGGCATGCCATACCAAATGGCAGGCAGCCTGTATATCACATTCCCTAACCACCAAAATGCAGACGACTATAAAAGAAACCTCAATATAGAAAATGCCACCGCTTCGGTAACATATTCCTACAACGGCGTAAAATACAAACGTGAATACTTCACTTCTTTTACCGACAATGTTTTAATGGTTAGGCTTACCGCCGATAAGCCTAAAATGATTACTTGTGATATCGCGTTACAAAGCCCGCTAAAAACAAATAAAGAAGTGGCTAACGGCGACTTGATACTATCCGGCCAGGGCAGCGATCATGAAAACCAAAAAGGCAGAATTAAATTTAATGTGGTAACCAGGGTGAAAGCATTTTCGGGCTCTGTTGTTGCCGACACCGCCGGTATTAAGGTTCGCAATGCCGATACTGCGGTTATCTATTTGTCTATTGCTACTAATTTTGTCAACTATCATGACATTAGCGCCAATCCGCTTAGCCGGGCGCAAGCAATTGTAAACAAAGCTTACAAAAAAGGTTTTGCTAAGTTGCTGGCAACGCATACTTTATCTTACCAAAAATATTATAACCGGGTTAAACTGGATCTGGGGACTACTGATGCCGGGAAAGCGACCACCGATAACCGGATAAAGGATTTTGCCCAAGGAAACGATCCGCAATTAGCAGAACTGTACTTTCAATTCGGGCGGTACCTGCTCATCTCATCGTCTCAACCGAGCTCGCCTCAGCCGGCTAACCTTCAGGGTATTTGGAACGGGGAACTGAAAGGGCCCTGGGACAGCAAATACACCATAAATATCAACACCGAGATGAATTACTGGCCAAGCGAAACAACGCAATTACCAGAGCTGAACGCACCGCTTTTTAACATGATAAGCGACCTTTCGGTTACGGGGAAAGAAACGGCCAAAGTAATGTACGGCGCGCGGGGCTGGTCGCTTCATCACAATACGGATATATGGCGAATTACAGGCGTGGTAGACGGCCCTTTTTGGGGGCTATGGCCAACAGGTAACGCATGGCTATGCCAGCACTTATGGGAACATTACCTGTATACAGGCGACAAAGCTTTCCTCAGGAAATATTACCCCATTATGAAGGGGGCCGCACAATATTTTGAAGACGTGCTGCAACCCGAACAGGAACATAACTGGCTAGTGGTATCGCCATCTGTTTCGCCCGAGCACGAATATATTAACGGTAAAACGCAAGTATCTGTAACCGCCGGCGCAACCATGGATAACCAATTGGTATACGACCTTTTTACCAATGTTAGCCGGGCGGCAGCCGATTTAAATATTGACCGTTCTTTTGCGGATAGCTTATTAAATTACCGAAAGAAACTGCCACCTATGCAAGTGGGCAAATACGGGCAATTACAGGAGTGGCTGGATGATTTGGATTCCAAAACCGACAACCACCGGCATGTATCGCATCTGTACGGTTTGTTTCCGGCCAGCCAAATATCGCCTTTTCGTAATCCGCAGCTTTTTGCAGCGGCAAAAAACTCGCTTTTATACAGGGGTGATGTATCAACCGGGTGGTCTATGGCCTGGAAAATTAATCTATGGGCGCGCCTGCTTGATGGTAACCATGCCTATAAATTAATAACCGACCAAATTGCGCCGGTAACAGGCAGAGGTGGTGGAACTTATCCAAACTTATTTGATGCTCATCCCCCTTTTCAGATAGACGGCAACTTTGGATGTACATCGGGCATTGCCGAAATGCTGCTGCAAAGCCACGATGGTTTTATTTATGTTTTGCCGGCTTTACCGGATGCATGGAAAAATGGCAGCGTTAAGGGGTTGATGGCCAGGGGCGGTTTCAGGATAGACATGGAGTGGAGCAACTCTAAAATCACCCGTCTTGTGGTGCATTCCACTTTAGGAGGCGTTTGCAGGATAAGGTTAAATCAACCTGCAAAAAGCAACATCTTACACACCGCTAAAGGAATCAATACAAATGGGCTTTTCCGGGTTTCAAATATTGCTCCGCCAATAGTAAAACCATCGGACGTGGATTTAAAAGTAGTGCTTAAAAAGAGCTGGGTGTACGATTTTAAATCAGGCAAAAATCAGGCATACACCTTAATAGGAAAGTAAGGTAAGCGGTATCCGCCGGAATGGTATAATAAAGCCAGGCCTTGCGTAACAGCTTAAATGGGGCGCCAGTTACTATTTAGCAAATGAGGTAACTGAATAAGCAAACGGTATAATAGGACGGCCACTGGGTGTAGAAAACAGGCAGCCGGATGGATTGGGCTGCCTGTTCAAAAAAAATATATAAGCTTTTTTTACGCTTAAAAATCTACCACAGAAAAATAAGCTTTCTTGCGTTGCAGGTTTTCATCAAATAATAAAGGGTAGGCTTTCCGTACAATCCTCCGGGTTGCATCGCTTGCGCCCGCCCCTCCTGTAATCCCCCCATTCCTTGCATCAAGCCAGCTGTGCCGATCAGAAACGTTCCAAAAAGTAACATTATTAATCACTTTTTTATATTCTCTAAAAATTTCGAAAATCTCTTTGTAACGTTGTGCCTGCAGCGCAGCTAAACCGGGCGTGTACCCCGAGTCAACCGGCATAGATGCCTGTGCTCCTCCTGTAGGGCGGTCTTCTGGTCTCATGGGTTTGCGTACAGTAACATCAAGCTCTGTTATTTGAATTTTGAGACCTAAGGATGCATATCGTTCAATCGCTTTGCGTATCAAATCGGGCGTTGGGTTATCAAGCTTCCAGTGGCCTTGCAACCCTACCCCTGTTATCGGAACTTTTGCGTCTACCAGGCTTTTCAACAGCCTGTAAATTTTCTCGCGCTTAGATGTGTCTTCGCTGTTGTAATCGTTGTAATAAAGGGCAACCGAAGGGTCTGCCTCATGCGCGTACTCAAACGCTTTGGGGATAAAATCTTCACCGCATATCTTATACCATAACGAGTTACGAAGATAATTTTCGGGCTTGTCATCAATGGCCTCATTCACCACGTCCCAGGCATATATTTTACCCTTATAACGTTTAACAACGGTTGTGATGTGCTCTTTTAAGCGGGCCAATAATACTTCCTTGCTTACCTGGTTACCAGCGCTATCTTTAAAAAGCCAGGCCGGTGCCTGCGCGTGCCAAAGCAAATTATGCCCCCTAACCTTTATTTTATGTTTAATGGCAAAGTTTACGATAGAATCGGCATTGCGCCAGTTATAACTGCCTTCTGCGGGATGTATCGGCCCCATCTTCATGTCGTTTTCGGCAGTTACGCTGTTAAATTCGCGGGTTATTAAATCTGCCTGCTCACCGGATAACGCCGCTACATTAACCGCCACACCTATCGAAAAATATTTTTTATAATAATCTTTCAACCCTTTTTCGCCCTTCGTATAGGGCAGGCGAGCGTTTGTACCGGCTTTGTTATAAGGAGTGTACGACCAATTTATGCCTGCAAAAAAACAGACTGCCAAACAGATCATCAACGTGGTGTTGTTTGCCTTTTTACCAATTTTGGGATAATTCATATGTTTACTATGGTGATAAATAATTTTCGGGATTACGAAACCATATGCACGGTCTATTAAAAACTAAGGTGGCTATTTTATCATCATTTGGATACAACAATTCGTTTAATATGTCTATCAAATGTTCAATTTCTATTTTAATAATACCTTCAAGGCCAGCCGGAAGAAATTGCCCATGCTATCCTTTTTGCTGCTGGCAACAACTATATGACCGGCAAAGTGATTGCGTGTGATGGCGGGCTTTCCTAAACTACAAAGAGCGAGCGGCCGGTTGCCGCTCGCTCTTTGCATTGGTTTTGGATTTATCAATTAATAATCTCGCCCTTACTATTAACTAACCTTTCCAGCCATTGTTGTAATTGTTCGGGTGTTTGCCTTACCCAGTCTGTCACCTCACCAGTAATCTTCAAGGGTTCGCTGGTGCGATAGGAACGCGTGGGGTTGCCCGGAAATTTCTTGTCCGTAACGTTCGGGTCGTTTTCAAAATCTCCTGTCGGTTCTACAATATAAACCCGTTCACGGCCCGTTCCTTTGGCCAGTTCAGCGGCAAGGCCTGCGCCATTAGCCAGCGCAGTAAAATAAATATGATTCATTTGCAGCCCGGGCTTGTAATTAGAGGTGCGCCCCGGTGTCAGGAAATCACCCGGCTGCAAATCTGCCCTGGTACCGTGGTAAAATGGGCCTTTATCAGCGGGTGTGCCCCGGAAGGTGGTTGCCAGATCCTGATGTTTTTTGGCATTAGCCAAGTCACCCAAACTCTCATAGCAGCCTGCAATAAGCGAATACAAGGTAGCCAAAGCGCCGCTAACCGCATCATCATTAACTTTTAAGGCGAACTCTAAGGCAGTTTTGTACCAACTTAATTTATTGGCGATATTTTTTTGTTGCCGGGCCACATAATACGCGGCCAAATATTTTTCAAAGTCGTTTGTCGTTTCGTTCCAGGCCCTAAGAAACAACTCGCCTGCCTCTTCGGGCTGGCCTTGTTCCTCCTGAGCCATGCCTTGCATGCAAAGTTGGATAACCGGGTTGTTGGGGTTGAATTCCATCTTAAAATCTTTTGCTTTTTAAGCAAAGTTACTTTTTTATTTTCTTTCCGGTTTTTTCGCCGCCCTAACATCGCGGCTCATTTAACATTTTGGAGCATCTTAATCTAGGCAATTATGATACGCCAGCTTACAGCCGCCGCCATGCGGAAGTAAAGTTTATTGACCCGTACCTGTAAATTGCGCCGTTCATTTGTATTTTTACAGACAAGGAAACTTGACCATAATTTGCTTTAGCTAACTAATAAACTCGTTATGCCATTTGTACAGATTAGTTTACCAGCGGCATTATCGCCGGCAGAAAAAAAAGACATCTCGCTTTGCATCCATGAAAGCCTGGTCGACATTTTTAATGTACCTTTAAATGATTATTTCCACGTGATCAATGAGGTGCAGCCCGAAAATCTCATCTATCCCGAAAGTTACCTCGCTGTAACGCATACTGCCAACCTTATTTACATTTATATAACCTGTGGCACGGGCCGGACAGTGTCAATGAAACAAGCCCTGTATGCCCGTATCGCAGATAAAATAAGCCAGCGCACTTCAATAAGCCAAAATGATGTGATCATTGTATTAAATGAGACAGCCTGGGAGAATTGGTCGTTTGGGCAGGGGAATGCGCAGATGGTTAAATAGCGTGGGATATATGTATTACTAGTTATGGAGTTCATATCGTAGACGGGTAATTACCGTTCTTTAAGGTAATAATGCCGCCAGAAATTCTGTTGCCGATAAGGCCTTAAAGCACGATGTGATCAATATACTAATTTGAGGATGCCGTAAATTTACTATTTTAACAGCCTGCAATCATTAGATTTGAGCATACAAATAGCTAAAATGGAAAGATAGATCAAATTAAGAGCGCTTACATGTTTAGCTATTGGTGGATGATATGAAAGCTGCGAAACACTACCTGGAGGAACTTGACCATAAATAT
The DNA here is from genome assembly GCA_965649995.1 of uncultured Mucilaginibacter sp. GTDB lineage: Bacteria > Bacteroidota > Bacteroidia > Sphingobacteriales > Sphingobacteriaceae > Mucilaginibacter. The sequence goes on along the minus strand of CBFGNE010000128.1, from coordinate 1,164 downwards.
TAGTAAATACCGCATTCATGGAGGAACTTAAAAATGGCATTAAAGCTTTTTACGCCCCGACGCAAGCCGAATGGCGTAACTGGCTTATGGAAAACCATGAAAAAGAAACATCGGTTTGGCTGATCCTCTATAAGAAAGACTCGCCGGCGACCAGCATTCCGCACACCAATGCGGTTGACGAAGCACTCTGTTTTGGCTGGATCGACAGCCTTACCATCAAGCGGGATGAACACAGCCGTTACCAGCTTTTCTCCAAAAGAAAGCCCAAGGGCAATTGGAGCGCGATCAATAAAGCGAAAGCCCTTCGCATGATCCAACTGGGTCTGATGACCGAAGCGGGATCCCTTACGATAGCAATTGCCAGGGCAAACGGAATGTGGGATGCTTTAAATGATGTAGAAAATTTAATTGTACCGCAGGACCTACAACACGCATTTGAACACGACCAGGCCGCATGGAAAAACTGGGAAACTTTTCCGCCTTCGTCCAAAAAAGCCATCCTTAAATGGCTAACGGAAGCAAAGAAAGCCGAGACAAGGGCACAACGGGTCACGGATACGATCAGCGCGGCTTCAGCGAACCGGCGTATCAAGTGATCTTTGCAGCTTATTAAATGGCGTTTGTTGGATGGCCATTTGCGGCCATACTTTTATAGCCTAACAATGCCGAGTTGCTTCATCATCGTTAATTCATCTGTTACCCGCCAGTGTTCAGCGATCCGGCCATCTTTCAGTTTTTCTATATTGATCTGATTGACGGAAATATGCTTTCCCGTGGGCGGGATACCAAACAACGTGTCCTTGTGGGTGCCGGTCATTACGGTTCTGATCGTAATATGGTCCCGCGCACTTATGATCTCTTTTATCTCAAAATGCAGATCCGGAAAGGCCCGGCGTATCGCCAGCACAATAGGCTTCAACCCATCAGGACCGGGAACAGTTGGCGCGCTCGGGGTATTGTTAATATAGTCCTTGGTAAGCAGGCTGTCCAATAACGCTACATGCCCTTTATTCCATACCTCATTAAAATAGCGTTCCGCGATCCTTTTATTTCTTTCAATTTGGGGTTCCGGCAGTTTGGGTTGACAAGAAACCGCAAAAACCAGAGCCCCTAAGCAGGCAGCCTTTAAGAAAACAGTACTCATGCTCTTGACGAAATAGATTG
>CBFGNE010000127.1:0-7923 GCA_965649995.1 uncultured Mucilaginibacter sp. | reverse complement strand
GCGGAGAAGATAGCCAGGCGTGGTGTTTTTACGCCGGACTCGTATGAGCCGGACGTGCTTCAGAAAATACCGGTGGCCGAAGTAATGAGCGAAGAAAATACCGGGGTAAATATTGATTGGAGCATCCAAAAATTGAAGGAATGGTTGTCCGGCAACCCGGTTAAAGACAACGCTATCGTTGTTGTTAACCATCGGAAGGAATACCAGGGCGTTATAAGCCTTAACGATATTTATACCAGACCGGATGCGGGTAATTTAACGGTTAAGGACCTTTTAAAAAAGCAAAATACCGCCGTTAAAGCAAACGATACCCTCCGCAGCGCGGTAGGATTGATGGCGCAGCAAGAACTGGAGGTTATGCCCGTTTTAGCGGGCGGCCTTGTTGTTGGTGTTTTAGGGTACAGCAACATCATATCAGGCTACAAACAAAATATCCATGATAATGAGAGCCGCGCCAAACACATATCGTTGCGGCGGCAGCGAATGAAGGTGATTTTAAAGGGGAAACAACTTTTAAAAAAACACTCGACAAACGATTGACCGGTACATTGCGGTAACATTATTTAAAACACCAAATGGAAACGGGGGACAGAAATATAACTTTAACCTTATTATTTAAAGGCGAAAGGCACATTGTTACTGTTTGCAGCAACCAATACCACAACTTAATGGTTCTCATATCAATGCATTTAGCTGTTGATGGCTTTGGCCTGTGTTGTGGTATGGGCAGTTGCGGTACCTGCATGGTTGAAATGGGCGACAAATATTCGCAGGCAACGAGATGTGTGCTGGCTTGCGATGTTCAAATTAACGATGGCCTTGCCAACACCCAGATTATCATACCCGAACGGCGTTATTAGCAATTGAGATGGGTGCGGTATTTAGATAACCTCCTTTTACTTTGTTAACGCTGGTATCTCCTCCAAACCTGGTACCATTTTTTATTATTGGGATAGTGGCGATGGCTTGTACGGTTATTAAAAAGTATGGCAACAAACAATAAGAAGAGTGCACCAGATAGCACCGGGCTTAAAACATACAGGTAACCCAGCGCATGTATTTTGGCAGAGCCTATGTTTGCAATCAACGCAGTAGCACCACCGGGCGGATGAAGCGTTTTTGTGATCTGCATTAAAACAATAGAGATAGATACCGCTAAAGCCGACGAGAGCCAGGGTAAACCCGGTATAAGTTTATACAGGGTTACCCCAACAATTGCACAAATTACATGCCCGCCAATTAAATTCCGTGGTTGCGCCAGGGGGCTGTTGATATGCCCATAAATTAATACCGAAGATGCGCCAAAGGAGCCGATCAGGAACAGGTTGTCATAAGCAGTAAAGTACCTGCCGCCGATCAGCCCTATTAAACCTATGCCAAAAAATGAACCTAAGAAAGTCCATAAATGCTCTTTAAAATCAACTAAGGTTTCTTTATAAACTATATAACGGGCAGTCCGTACATGCCTGTGTATCCTTCTTATCATTTCCCCGCAAAAATACCATTTATACGATAGAATTAATAGGCAACAACAAAAAAGCTGCGCCGAAGACACTGGGTTAGCCTTGCAATATAGGTTGGAGAGGGGTTCTGTTTTATGGTATTGCCTATACTACACCGTAAATATTCCTGTCGAGGAATTCGTTCCTGAATTTGCCTTTTGGGTCGTACAAAGCAACAACTTCTTTAAACCCAGCCATTTTTTCGTAGCGAGATGCGATGGTTTCGGGCGCAAGGGTAAATATTTTGCCCCAATGCGGCCTTGCGTTATAAGGTGCCAGTTCGTTTTCGATAACAGGGAGTAGTTTTAGCACTGCTTCGGTTTCGGGTTTCCAGGTAAAGTGTATGGCAACGGACGTTTGCAAATAGCATGGGCTCATCCATAAATTATCAGCCGCAATGGTACGGATCTCCGTAACAAATAAATGCGGGCCTATCTGCTTGCCAAGTTTTGCTATGGCCGCAACGGCTTCTGCCGCGTGCTGTATTGGGATGAAATATTCCGACTGCAGTTCCTTGCCCGCGCTGGGCGTAAAACCCATTTTAAAATGCGGAAGCCGCTCGCACCAAATGCCGGGCACGCCCACTTGGCCGGTACAGTGTTCGGCAGACTGGCCTATTACGGGGTGCAGGTTGTCGGTGGCAGCTTTAGCCCCGTAAAACTCTGCATCGCTATGGTCTTGTTCGGTATCAACGCGGCTCTTTATCCAAACTTGTTGCACAGTATCGTTTTGCCAGTTTGTAAACAAACTAACGCTATAACCGGCCGATGCGATCTTTTCAAAGTTTTGCTTTAACTGCGCAAGGGGCATATTGGTAAACACCCGCTGCCGCACCATAAAGGTTGGGACAATATCCAGTGTAACCTTAGTGACAACGCCAATAGCTCCCAGCCCCACAACTACCGAATTAAGCTTCTCTGCATCTTCAGATTTTGAGAACTGTACTATCGTGCCATCCGCTATCACAACCTCTAACCCGGTAACCGAACTGGCGAGGTTGCCGTTTTTAACGCCCGAGCCATGCGTTGCGGTAGTGATAGAGCCACCAACCGAGATATGCGGCAGCGATGCCAAATTATACAGCGCAAAACCCTGCTGGTGCAGATAGGGGGCAAGCTCGCCGTATTTTATGCCAGCCTCTACAGTTACCGTTTGGGCTTCCCTGTCGATAGAAACTACTTTATTCAGGTCGCGGGTACAGAGCAGCTCATCCTTACTATCGGCAATGGTATTAAAGCAATGCCTGGTGCCCAGGGTTTTAAGTTTGGGAAGCTTTTTTACAATAGCCTGCACTTCGTCCACCGATTTTGGGTATTGCACATTGCCTGTGCTATAAGTAATGTTGCCGGCCCAGTTATGCAGGTCCGGCTGCGCCGGGGAGGGTAAAGGGGAAAGGACGGATGTTGTTGCCATAGTGGTACCCAGTTGGATAAAGTTTTCTTTTTATAAAGCCCTCGCCGGTTCAAGCGTTTCGCTGACGAAACCACACGTCGACCTGGTAATAAATATGCGGATGTTTTTCGGCATTACCAAAGAGTCCTAAGCGAGACGCTGACAATAACGCTTTGGTGAAAGGGGGAGGCTTGAACCGGCGAGAGACGATAAACTCTATTTAAAACCAAATACCAACGGAAATATAAATGCCACAATAATTGCCCATATAAAATAAATTGGCAGGTACTTGGCAATAATATTTCCAACGCCGGCTATATCTTCTTTTTTGGAAACTACTTTGAAAAGCTGCGCAGTTACCAGCAACAGGTTTATTAAAATTAAAATATTGCTGCCTAAAACTGCCGCCCTGTTTGGCGTAATACCGCCTTCTGTTATCCTAAGCAATATAGCAGACAGCGCAACGCCGTTTACAATGATGGTAATAACCGATAGCACGAACAACACCCATGTTTGCATTGGGCTTTCTTTGGTTTTGGACGTTTCGGCAACGGAGAAGAAAATGAGCGCCATAACGCCTATCAGCAAGGCGTTAAAAATGAGCAGGAATTCGCGGTTGTTATATGGGTTTTTACGCGAATAAACCATGGCAATAAGGTATGCCACCAGCATTACCACCACCAGCGGACTGAATATTTTGGCTATAACCGGCGATACTTTGCCTACCAGATGCGGGTTGGTTTGCGTAAGGTAGGTGCCTACAATTGGTGCAGCTGCCAGCCCTAAAATTGCCACGTTTTTAAAATAAAACTCTTCTATCCTGAAACCAATAAGCGAGAATAGCCCGACAGTTATTGCCGACATGATCCCGCCCGCTATCAGGATGAGGGTTGTCATTACCACCAAATCGCCATTGTATTTTAAAAAGCCAAGCCGGCCGTTTTCGTTAAAACGCTGGTCGCCAACAAATGCAAAACCTAATACCGCCCATAAAAACAAAGGGACGTGGATGCAGGACAGGATAAGGGTGTCGCTGCTTTTTACATTCGGAAATAGGTTTATGAAAAGCAGCCCGGCCAGCGTTGCAACTGCAATAAAAGCAATTTTGCCGGTTGATAATTTGTTCTTCCGGGCAAAATAGGCTGTTAACAGCGGGAAAGCGATAAAGCTGATATTACGGGAGTAAAAGAATTCCTCGTTGATATTAAAAATTGCAGGGAGTTTAGCAATAAAACCGGCAAATAGCGAAGCCACTACTATCAACAACAATTCGCTGCTTGTTCCCCAGTTAATATCCTCGCTTTCGTAGTTAAGCCTTTCGTTCCAAATTTCGGCCGGGGTAGTGCCCTTGATCTCGGGGTACAAAGTGGCGAATTCCCTTTTAAACAGGCCCTTATTAGATCTGTACAGTTTCTCCAACTGTGCGGGTTGGTTTAGGTTGGCGAGTATTTCTTCTTTCATGAGTTTGTTGTTATTTATTGGCAAAACATCGGAGCGAATGGATAAAAGTTCTTTGTGATACAAAGTTAATATAAAGTACTTTGTATTTCAAAGTTTTATTTGATATTTTTTTATAAGTTACTGTGCAAAAACGTTCTATCTTTAGTTTCGCCACACAACGAGCATCAAGTGCTGGATTAAATCGATTGATATGAATTTTTTTAAGAAGTTATTTTCGGCAGAAAAACCTGCGGCTGCGGAGGAGGGCAAAACTGATTTTGCAGGCGTTTACTCAGACCAATGTTTTAACGACAGGTATACCGAAAGCGATATTGAGGAGCATGCTGAAATGATAGAGGGTAGTTTGAAAATGATTGAAAGTTATTTTTTAGACAATAAACTTGAACGCGAAATATATCAGCCTATAAATCATCCGCAGAATTTGGACCAGGTGGTAACCGAGGGCATGGGTTTTTTAACGTATTGTAAAGCTTTTGAGCTGCCTGATGGCCAAATTGCGTGGTTTTTAGCAATGGCATTTATCGAATTTTTACAAAAAAATTTTGGATTCAAAATATATATGGATAACAAACCTGAATTTCCATTACGAACCATGACGTTGAAATATGATAAGAACGGGGTAATTCTTTCATTATATCCGCTTGAATATGCTGTGAAAGTATTGCAGAACGAATCCACGTTTCTTGGCCTATATAGCAGATTGGAGGGGCATTTAGAACGCATGCCTGGCACCGACGAATTGCTTAAGAAATATTTGGGGATTGACAGGAGCGGACAGTGATAATCACAGAAGCTTGCTGTATTAGTGTGGCCGTCGTTACTCTACCCTGCTTATTCCCAATATCTTCACCGGCTTAACCAGGTGTTGCAAGCTGTCTTTTTGCGCCTGGATTTTTTTCACCACATCCATCCCTGCCGTCACCTTGCCAAAGGCCGCAAAGCCTTGTCCGTCGGGGTTGCGGGCACCGGCATAATTTAATGCCGGCTGGTTGCCAATGCAGATAAAGAACTCGCTGGTGGCAGAGTTGGGGCCGCCGCGGGCCATTGAAATAGTGCCGTTTTTGTGCAGCAACCCGGTTTGTTTTGTGGTTTCTATCTTGATGCTATCCAGCATCAGGCTATCCGGCACGTTGCCTCCTTGTATCACTTGTATTTTTACCTTTCTATCAGCCTCGTTGGCAGGCGTGCAAACACGGAAAAAACTGCTGCCATGGTATGCGTTTTTATCTACATACCGCATAAAGTTGGCTACGGTGATGGGTGCTCTATCCGGATACAATTCGATAACGATATCGCCTATTGATGTTTTAATAACGCAGGGGATAGGGGCCTGTGCAAAAGCGGTAAAGCATAACGCAGTAGCTAAACAGAGAAGGAATGTTTTTTTCATACGGTGATGGTATACGGAGAATCAAATATACATATTCGCGTTTACTGCCAACCTTGGCGGTTTTATATTCGGTAAGATTCCCGGGCGCTATTATTTAACAAGCTTGCTAATATTTTCTCTGAAAGTTTCGCTTACCGGAATCTCGGTTTTACCAACGCAAACAAAATCTCGTTTGATCTCTGTAATCTTGGATGTGGACACCAGAAATGATTTGTGCGTGCGTATAAAAGTGCCCGGAGCAAGCTTCGCCTCTATCGACTTTTGAGACATGCGTGTAAGAACGGGTTTAACACCTGATGAAAGGTATATTTTTATATAATCTTTTAGACCCTCAATATAATCAATGTCGGCTGCAACTATCTTAACGTGCGTGTATTCAACATTTACGAAGAATTCATGATTATTTGCGATTTCTGTTAACGTTCCGGTTTTGATGCGATGCAATTCAGCAGCCCTGTTACACGCTTTTAAGAACCGATCAAAACTAAAAGGCTTCAATATATAATCTGCCACTTGTAGGTCGAAGCCATCCAATGCGTACTTTTCAAATGCGGTAACGATTATAACAAGAGGAGGGTTTTGAAGCGATTGAAGAAACTGCAAGCCATTTAACAAAGGCATTTGAATGTCCAGGAAGATGACATCAATGCGCTCTTTACGCAAAACGTCCAATGCTTCCAATGCATTTTTACATGATTTTACAAGCGACAAATAAGGTATCTGTTGTACATTAGCCTCAAGCAGTTCCCGAATCAAAGGCTCGTCATCAACAATAATACAACGAATTATCATTACAAGTTTAAAGTTAAATCAATTACGTACATATCATTGCCTTCGTCAATTCTTAAATTGTGCCTTCCAGCATAAAGCAAATTTAATCTGGAATGAACGTTGCTTAATCCAATACCCGAAGATTCTTCTTTGCCTGCCTCTTTTTGCTGTGCAAATTTATTTTTTACTTGAAATGCCAGTTCGCCATTGCTAACTGTTAAGCTAATCAAAACAAAAGGTTGCTCAACGCTATTAATTCCATGCTTAAACGAATTTTCAACAAACGGCATTAACAGCATCGGTTCAATGCTGTGGCTTAATTCTTCGGGTGATAACGCAACTGAAAATACGATTTTTATATCATTCTCAAATCTTAATTTTTGCAAGGCTATATAGCTTTCTAAATATTCTATTTCCTGTTGCACGGATATTTTTTTATCGGCACCATAAAGCATGTATCGCATTAAACGGGATAGCATTAAAAGCGAAATTTCGAGCTGGTCGGACTTTTTTCTTGCTAACGCAACTAAGTTTGTCAGCACATTAAACACGAAATGGGGATTGGTTTGCGATCTCAGGAACTTTAATTCCAATGCTAACTGTATCGCTTTGTTTTCATTCTGCATTTTTTCTGTACGGATTTTATCAACTGTAATGCTGTAGAACAGGCTTGCAATAAATACGGCCACCGAAGGGAAAGTACATGTGCCCTTGCATCTGCTGATGAGTTAGGAAAACACGTAATGAGAATATGAAGCTTCAGCAGGTAAGATAAAAAGATCAGCAGCACTACAGCTACAATATACAGTATCCAATAAATCCGGTTCAGGAGTTTTGGATAAAGGAAAAGGGCATTTAAATAGAAAACGACAATATGTACGATACCCGAGTAGGTAAAATAGAGGCCCGGAATGCTGCCAACTTTGTACCCATCGCCGGGATTGAATACCAGAAAAGGGAAAAAAAGCACTATACCCCATGCCACCACAACCAGCGCGAAATTAAAATGCTTGTATTTAAATAGTTTTTTCAATTAATAGTGGGCAGTGTTCGGTTTGTTGTACTCGTTGGTTAAATTAATTACAAAGGTAAAGTATTAGCCAATGATGAATAAGAACAACGTCGCTAAACTTATCGGCATCGTCGCAACATTTGCCACAGTTGTCGATTTGCCAAAAAACGAATGAGCACCCCTGTTAACTTTATACCATTGTAAAAGAAAACAAAATATGAAAAGAGCATTCATCACTATACTTGCTACTGTAGTTATAGCCGCTGTATTCGGAGGGCTGGTGTTCGCCGTTCTGAAGGCGGCACATGTTTCTGCACCGGCCGGTAATACCGTGCAGGGCCTTACTTCCAGGCGGCTATGGGCCACCGCCACTGCTCTGCTGGCACTAATGGGCG
>CBFGNE010000126.1:0-7961 GCA_965649995.1 uncultured Mucilaginibacter sp. | reverse complement strand
GAGTTTCCATTCCAGTTCGGCAGCGGCTTTGTCATACCGTGGTGTGGTATCGTTGTGGAAGCCATGGTTCACGTTTTCGTAAACAAAAGCCTGATATTTTTTACCGTTTTCTTTTAAAGCGGCCTCGTAGGGGGGTGCGCCCGCCATTATGCGGGTATCTAATGATGCGTTGTGAATCATCAGCGGCGCATTAATTTTGGGCACATCGGCTACCGCAGGCTGCGAACCATAAAATGGCACGGCCGCTGCCAAATCCGGTACACGGACAGCCATCATATTAGCGATGCCGCCGCCATAACAAAAGCCCACCACGCCAACCTTACCGTTGCAATCTTTATGGTTTTTAAGGTATTGGTACGCGGCAATAAAATCCTCCTCCATCTGGCCTTTATCGCGTTTGCTTTGCATCTCGCGCCCGGCATCGTCATTACCGGGATATCCGCCAAGCGGGCTAAGCGCATCGGGCGCAAGCGAGATAAAACCAGCGAGGGCCGCCCTTCTCCCTACGTCTTCAATATAGGGGTTTAGTCCGCGGTTTTCATGCACTACAATAATGCCGCCGAGTTTCTTTTTGGCATCTATGGGTTTTGATAGCAGTCCTTTTATAGTCCCGCCACCTTTTGGCGAAGGGTAGTTAATAAATTCTGATTTCAAGCGCGGGTCGTCTGCGGTTACCTGTATTTTTGTTTTGTAATCGGGCATCAGGAAACTCATTATGGCAGGCACAGTTAAACCGCCAACAGCATAAAGAGATAGTTTTTGTACAAAGCCGCGCCTGTCCAGCCGGTTGTGTGCGTAATCATCGTACAGGTCAAATACTTCCTGCTTTATGTCTTCTTTCTTTATCTCGTTCATAAAAATATTGGTTTATTCAAATGTAACAATTCGGCGCAATGGCTTGCAAACCAAATAGTAACAGTGTAGTTACGTAGAATGTCTTGAAGCCGGGCGCAAACCTTTAGTAGTGGCGATGCGCCACCGGGGAGGATACAGCCTGATTTAACCCAAAGCAGCCCTTTATTGGTAATAAAATGATTGCGCAATACTTTTTTGCCGTATATTCAGGCTATTAAAGTAGCTCTTATAAAAACCTAAACAATGGAAACTGAAAAAGGCGCCCCACAATTGTCTGCGGAAAAAATGTACTATTACGCTAATGAAATGTTCGACAGCGGAAGCACAACCGAAGAAGTAAGATTATCGCTTATTGCCCGTGGTGCCGACGAACAGCAGGCTAACGAGCTTGCCGATTTGATGGGCCAGCAGGTAACCGATGCCCGCCGGGCAAAAGCAAAAAACGATATGATATATGGTGCCTTATGGTTTGCCGGCGGTTTAATACTAACGCTTGCCCATGTCGGCTTTATATTTTGGGGCGCAATGCTTTTTGGCGGTATCCAGTTTTTTAAAGGGGTTATCAACTGGAACGAATAGAAGCGGTTACAACTCTTTCGAAGCCAGAAGGTTGTTATGCGCACAATGCCATTCCCGTTGGATTATGGAAGTTAACTTACCCTCATTCAATTCCAGCATTGTAAGCAATTGCATTTGGGCCAGCGTGCGCTGCAGGTTATGCCCTTCAAATTGCGTTTTGTAGTAGGTGTCGCCGTTAAGGTAATCGGTTACAAAGCGTACCGCCTGCATATAAGGCAGCAGGAGCACGCCCTTTATTAGCGACCGCAGTTCCTGCTCGCTTAAAAAGCAAATGGTTTGACTGAGGTACCCTTTGGTAAATTCTTCGAAGAAGGGGATGTTTAATTGGATAGCGCCCAGATTTGCCTCGTCCTCTGCCGCTGTATTGATAATGCTTCGGATAGCATCGCCAAAATCATAAGCTACGTAGCCGGGCATTACGGTATCCAGGTCTATCACGCACTGGATGTTAGCCTGTTCATCCAGCAATATATTATTGAATTTGGTGTCGTTATGGGTAATGCGTAGCGGCAAAATCCCTGCGCGTCCCCATTGCAGCAGGCCTTTCATGCTGTCGGCACGGCTCAACAAAAAATCAAGCTCCGCAGATAAAGTGTTCAATCTGCCCGCAGCATTATTTTGGATAGCTTCGTTTAGTTCCTGCAAACGGAATTCGATATTCAAAAAGTTGGGAATGGTATCAACCAGCATATCGGCGCCCATATCGCAAAGCAAATACTGAAAGCGGCCAAATGCCATACCCCCCTGGTATGCCTGGTTGCTTGTGGTAACCGCGTCGTAGCTTTTGGTGTTGTGCAAAAAGGTGGTCATGCGCCAGTAGCTACCGTTATTATCGCGGCAGTAATACAAGCCATTATTGGAGGGGATAAGCGTTAAAACCTCTTTATCTGGGTCGCCGCCGAATGCTGCTATCTTTTGTTTGAGGTGGTTGGTAACGCGTAGCATATTGTTCATCAGCCCGTCCACATCCTTAAATACATGGCCGTTTATCTTTTGCAGCAGGTAGTCACCACCGTTTGCCGGCGTCGAAACTCTGTAAGTATCGTTGATATGGCCTGAGCCAAAAGGTGTTATCCCGAAAGAATCCGCCTCGATACTGAACTGAGCAATGATATCCAAAAATTTATATTTCATTCCCTTAGCCTGCAATTTATCTACCCCTGTGTTATATACTACTAATCACAATTATTTAAAACGGCCTGGCATCCATTACTTTCACCTCTTAGGGGCCCTGCGTACGCCTGTGCATGTGTAGCCCTTTTTGCACCGAAAACTGGAATTTACCCCTCTCAGCACAGGCAATTGCAGCCTATATATAGCCTAAATACAAATATGCAGCTTATTTGCGTGTGCGCCCACATTTATCGAAATTATTTTTTCCGCCCGGGGATTTAAGCATTAGGCAGAGGCAATGTTACCGCAACTGAAAAAAATGATGCCTTGTTGGCTAAACAAAAGCAACCGAGCCAAAAAACTCGGGCAGGTGAAATTCTGCGTAGGGGTGCTCAATCGGTGCCCAGCTTAGGAAGTGGGGCTCGGGCAATTCATCGCCGCATTTATAAAAATTTACGCGGCAGGTTTGCCCGGTCAGATCGTTTAGGTGATGATGAGCGAATATGAAGAATGGCACAAACAAGGTTAACTCCCAGTGATACAAAGGCGCTTCGGCGGTTGGCTCCTGTATGATACTCCATACCTTTATTTCCTTTAATATATCATTTGGTATCGCTACCCTGTCATTTTTTTCCTGCCCATAGCCAACAAGCGGTGTACCGATGCAGTTAAATTCGAGGTTGTAATAACTGTTGTCGCCGGCAAAGGCAATAAAAAACTCTACACAGCTATCTTGATAAACCGGGTCGTTGATCTCTTTATAGCGGGCCAGGATGTGTTGCTCCCTTACCCGGTATTTTAAATATAAGCCCTGCCGGTTATGCGCTAAAGAAAATGAAGCTTCGGGTAAATGCCCGCCTGTATGCCACGGTGCCTCCCCGATCAACTGCCATGCCTGCCCATCCAGGAATTCGGACACGGATTTCATACCGTTATTGGCAATATTAACGGGCAAAGTGTGGCTGATGAAATGTTTCATACCTGTTTCGGCGGCAATTGCGTATTCATACACCTGTTTATAAATTCCTTAAAGGCGCAAATAGTGGCCCGTGGGGATTAAATATTTACAAATGTATCGTCCTTTTCGTCGCGGAAATAGTTGAGGTTTTCGTTGGTAACAATATCCAGCGGAAGGTATTTTAGGATAGCGACTTCTTTTTTAAATACCAGGTGTTCGGCCAATTGGTAAATGCCCCAATAGCCCTGCCCTTTGGGGTTTTGGTTGATCAGGAAGCTGATATCGCCCCGTTCGAGGTAGTAAAGGTTTGGCGCCACAAGGTCGTAGCCAATTAGTTTGATGTTTTTTATGTGCCTTTGGTTAAGGTATTTGGCAACATCGTAAGCCTGGGAAGTGGTAACAAAGATCTGCTTCAGGTCTAAAGTGCTTTCAATAACCTCGTCCAGCTTCTTAATAAAGCCCGATTGGCTCGCCCTGTTCAGCTCTATGCTGATAATGTTGTAATGATGGCTGAGGTTGTGTTGGATAAAATAGTTGCGGAAGCCCTGTTCTTTTTTAACCAAATGCTGGGCGTTGCTTATTTCTTCGTCTATATGTGCTATTAATATTGAGCAGGGGTTAGGTTGCCCGTAGTGCACCAGCTTGGCAGCTACCAGCCCGCTTTGGTACGAATCCTGCCCGATGTAACTCAATGGGTCGTAATCGGCTATCTGCGTATTAAACAGCACAAAAGGGATCTTCTCCTCGTTCCATTTCTCAAAAAAGGGCAGTGTTTCGTTATAATATATCGGCGATAGGAGTATGCCGTCGGGCTGCTGCTTGGTGAGCTTAGTGGCCATTTTTACATAGTCCTGCGGGTCGTGCGGGTTAAAAACATATTGCTCAACCCTTACCCCGTATTGTTTCAAATCCTGCTCCGCCTTTTCTATACCCAGTTTAGGCGCCATCCAAAAGGCATCGTAGGTATGGTCGGGCAGTAAAGCCGCAAAAACGAATTGCTTCTTCGAGCCCAGCATCCGTGCCATGATATTGGGCTCATAATTAAGCTCTTTCAGTATTTTTAATACCCGTTCTTTAACATCTTCGGCTACCCGGCCACGGTTGTGAATTACCCTGTCAACCGTACCGGTTGATACTTTTGCTTTTAAGGCTATGTCTTTAATTCGTACAACAGTGTTTTTTCCGGATGGCATTAGTAGAGCTATAATGTGTTAAAAAATCTTGCAAATATATAGTTATTCGATATATAGGCGGGTAATTAAAGCGCATTTATAGGCCATTGGCGCCTCATGCTTTGGGGTTGTTTGCATTTCTTTGAATTATCTTAGGCCAGGTAAATCACGATTGAGAAAATAAAATCAAATTTTTTAGGTGTGTGCGAACACACAAAAAAATTTATACATTTGAAAATGCATGCAAAATGCCTCGAAAAACCTTTGAAAATCTTCAAAAATCTTTGAAAAATCGGGGGAAATATTTAATAAAAAGAGCATAGCAAGCGTAAACATTAACGAAGCACAAAATCTCAAAATAACCTGCATATACCAATAATTATGGAAAGAAGAGAGTTCATCAAAAACAGCGCAATGGCCGCCGCATCCTTCGCTATCTTACCATCGGGCAGCCTGTTTGCCTCGGCACCGGCAAAAGTACGGCTGGGTTACATTGGCGTTGGCGCACGTGGCATGAGCCATATTGCAGAAGGTTTGCTGCGCGATGATATTGAAGTGGTTGCCATTTGCGATACCCAGGAAAGCTCCCTAAAGATCTGCCGGGAATTTATCGCCAAAAAAGGGCATGCGCCGGTAAAGGAATATACCGGCGGGCTGGATGCCTATAAACGTTTACTGGACCATAAAGACATCGATGCCGTCATTATTGCCACCCCATGGGCATTCCACTACCAGCAATCCATAGATGCCATGAAAGCCGGCAAGTACGTGGGCTGCGAGGTTATTGCAGGCTTAACCGTTGATGAGCACTGGGATATCGTTCATACTTCCGAAAAAACAGGCATGCCTTACATGACGCTGGAAAACGTATGCTACCGGCGCGATGTAATGGCCGCTTTAAATATGGTGCGCCAAAACGTTTTTGGTGAGATCATCCACCTCGAAGGCGGTTACCAGCATAATTTAAGAGGCGTACTGTTCAACAACGGCAAGCAATATTACGGCGGCGGTGTTGAGTTTGGCCCTAATGCTTTGAGCGAAGCGCAATGGCGTACCCAATATAATATAGACCAGGATGGCGATATTTACCCAACGCACGGTGCAGGCCCCTGCATGCACTATGCCAACATAAACGCCGGTAACCGTTTTACAAACCTGGTATCTTTCAGTTCCAAAGCGCGGGGTTTGGCGGCTTATGTAGAGGAGCAATCACCCGGCCATAAAAACGCCAAGATCAATTACAAAAATGGCGATGTCACCACCACTATGATCAATAGCGCCAATGGCGAAACCGTTTTGCTGAGCCACGATACGCATTTGCCGCGCCCCTACTCCTTAGGTTTTAGGGTGCAGGGCACCAAGGGCATTTGGATGGATGTAAATAAAAGCGTTTACATCGACCATCAAGCCAAGCAGGATGATGTTTGGGACCCGGCCAAACTTTGGTTCGATAAATACGACCACCCGCTTTGGAAAAAATACGAAAAAGAAGCCGAAGGCGCAGGCCACGGCGGTATGGATTGGTTTGTATTTAATGCGTTTGTCGAGGCCGTAAAACAGAAGAAGCAAACGCCGATAGATGTTTACGATTCGGTTACCATGAGCGTGATAACACCCCTTTCAATAAAATCCTTAAAAGAAGGCAATGCCAGCGTTGAGTTCCCCGATTTTACAAAAGGCAAGTGGAAAGAGCGCAAAAGCACCTTTGCATTAGACGATAGCGGTTTTTAAACCACGGCGCAAAATATTGGCAAATACAAAGGGGCTGTGTCATACGTCTATTTTGTAACATAAATTTACCACAAAGCGCACAAAGATTTGCAAGGTGTTGAGCGCAAAGGACGCAAAGACGGATTATTTCACGCAAAGGCGCGAAGAATTTGAAACCCTGCTTCCGATAAAAAACAACCATTTGCAAAGCTTTGCGCTTCTTTGCGTTTTTTCTTTGTGCACTTTGCGTTAAAATTCACTACAAAGTGCTACGATTTACAAAGATGTATTCTGGCCAAGTTTTAATTTGTTGCTCAATTGGAATGTTATTTTTGATACAGCCTCTTTTTTTACGATGTCTCCTAAATTGTCTGAACTCGAATTTTAGGGAATTAAAAAATTAACAGAATCTGGTGATACAGATTTAAAATTCAGCTAATTCAAAAAATTCGTTTAATTCGAGTTCAGATAAAATAGCCGCATATTATTTCATTACCGTTTTAATCGCATCTCCAACCTCATGCCCCGCATTGGCTTTAAAATCTAAGCCAAGTAGCTGTGCCATGGTTTGTGCCAATTGTTTGTGGTAAGTGGTGCCGGTTTTTACTTCGCCCATGGGTGCCGTATCCGGCCCAATTACGGCAAACCAGGTTTGTTCTGAGCCAACCACTTCGGCGCCGTGGCCTTTCCAGGTATCCAAAGGTGTTTCGCCGCGGCCATGGTCGCAGGTGATCAGCAGCGTGGTGTTGTTTTTATAAAAAGGATCCGCCTCTATCATATCCCAAAGCTGTTTTATAAAGCCGTCTTCCTGATTTGCCCTATCCAGGTACATTTTATAATCCCCATCGTGCGCCATATCATCCGGTTCATCAAATGCCATATACAATACGCGCGGTTTGTATTGCTTCAGGTATTCTTTGCTGTACTCGAAAGTGATAAAATCCGACCGTGTGCTATCGCCCAGGAAACGGGGTACGCTGCGCTGTAAATCGTTCAGGTATTTAAGACGGGCATTGGCATCCGCATTCTTCACATCGGCATAACCCGAATAAACAGGCAAACCCGAGCGGTTTACGTTCAATATCTGCGGGAAGCGTTCCCACGACGAGAAGGCAACAACTTTTCCCTCGAAACCCTTTTGCTTGTTGATATACTCCAGCAGGTTCATGTTGGGGTTGGTGATAGGGTTGTTGGTGTTCATCCGCACGTCCGGGAACCCGGTGAAGATCTCGTTATAGCCCGGGTACGAAAAATGGTAGGGGTTGGCCAATTCATCTTTACCACCGGCATCGCGGTTGCCATAAAGCTGGCCCTGTTTGGCTACTACGCCCCACAAAAAGGGGAATAGGGTTTCACGGCGCTCCTGCGGGGTTGCGGCCCAGTATTGCTTCTTAACCTGCTTTTTATCATTGGTGAATTCGGAATTGATCAGCGCCGAATCTGCACCGCGGTAAACCTCCTGCCAGCGCAGCCCATCAATGGTAACAACAATTACGTTTTTGGTTTTACGCTGGGCAATGGCCGGCGTAATAAAGCTGGCCGCCAGCAGGATAAAAAGTAATTTCTTCATGGCG
>CBFGNE010000125.1:0-7983 GCA_965649995.1 uncultured Mucilaginibacter sp. | reverse complement strand
ACGTGCCGTATGAAATTATTATAGACCCCTACAGTAAACACATAGCCATGTGGACAAACCCGTTCAAAGAGCTGTCCATGGCGGGAGGGGCCCTTTGCATAGCTAGCCTATACCCAAAATACAAAAACCTGCAGCAACCCGTATTGTTAACGTGGCTCGAAAAATTGATCCCTTGTGCCGGCTGGATGTTTGCAGCTACCATGATATGTTTTGGTATCGAACATTTTTTGTACCGCGATAATGTTGTGAACCTTGTGCCGGCTTACATGCCGGACCGGGCGTTCTGGGTTATTTTTGCAGGGGCGGCACTTATAGGCAGCGGCGTTAGTATTGTATTACATATAAGGGTAAAAACAATTGTAAACCTGTTAGGCATCATGATCTTTATATGGATTATAATGCTGCACATACCGCGTGCCATTGCAGACCCGCTAACGGATAGAGGCAACGAAATAACCAGTGTTTTCTCGGCGCTGTCGTCAAGCTCAATCGCGTTCATTATTGCCAACAGCAACCAGCGTGGTTTTTATAGCGAAAAACTTTAAAAGTATTTGATTTAGGGCGATTGTGGCCGGCAATTTTGCCGGCTGCTTCGTTTAAGGGTTTTGGCGGCGGTATTAGAACAGGTTCATCTTGTTGTGATGTGCAATGTATTCCAGTTCTTGGTATTCCAAATTTCGGTGCTACCCTTTTTCAATATTCGATTATCGTTTAGGTAAATATAAGGGTATTTTACATAGCGGTTTTTGTTTTCTAATCGTATCTTGTTGGCCTCTTGCGTTTAACCAATTAAACACTAATACCCTTATTATGGCATTCTTTAAACCGAAGCTAAGCTTTTGGCAGATCATCAACATGAACGTTGGGTTCTTTGGCATCCAATATAGTTTTGGCTTGCAGCAGAGCGCCATTAATCCATTGTATACCTTTTTACATGCACGGCCGGAGGATTTGCCACTACTTAATTTGGCAGGGCCGATGACCGGCTTGCTCATCCAACCTATTATTGGTGCACTGAGCGATAAAACCTGGAGCCCGCGCTGGGGCAGGCGAAAACCCTTCTTTTTAATAGGCGCTATTTTTTGCAGTCTTTGTTTATTTGCGTTCCCCTTCAGCAGGTCGTTGTGGATGGCGGCCGGTTTGCTTTGGATTTTAGATGCAGCCAACAACACTGCTATGGAACCTTACCGCGCCTTTATTGCCGATAAACTGCCGGAGAAGCAACGAGCCATGGGTTTTTTAACGCAAAGCTTTTTTACGGGGCTGGGAATTACACTGGCTAACCTCTCACTGGGCTTTTTTAAGAATATCATTACCGGAGAAACCACTACCGACGATGGCCGGTCGGGCATCCCTTACTGGGTGTTCGGGTCGTTTTTTGTGGGTGCGGTTTGCTCTATCGTATCTGTTGTATGGTCGGTTTTAACCACTCCAGAGATTCCTCCTACAGAAGATGAACTTGCTGAATTGAAAGCCCGCAAACGCGGAGCGCTGGAACCCATCAAAGAAATTTTTGCAGCTATAAAAGATATGCCTTCCGTAATGTGGAAGCTCGCATTGGTATACCTGTTTCAGTGGTACGCCATGTTTTGTTACTGGCAGTTTGTATCGCTCAGCATTGCCAAATCGGTATATAACACTACGCCCGATGGCAATAAAGAACTTTACGAAGAAGCCGTGGTTTGGGCTGGCAAGGTAAATGGGTTTTATAACATCGTTACCTTCTGCTCGGCATTTATGCTTGTTTGGCTGGCGCGAAAGTTTAGTGCCAAGTATGTGCATATTACTTGCCTTGCAATCGCTGGCATCGCATTACTGCTTTTTGTGCACATTACCGATAAAGTACTTTTATTTGCGCCAATGGTGGGGTTCGGCGTGGCATGGGCCAGTATGATGGGGGTGCCTTACATTATGGTTGTTGGCAGCATACCCAAAGAGCGCTATGGCGTTTACATGGGTATTATAAATATGATGATAGTGGTGCCTATGATATTACAAACCCTTAGCTTTGGTTATGTTTATAAACACTTGCTGGGCGACGACCCCGCAAATGCGATAAGCTTTGCAGGGGTGCTATTGTTAATGGCGGCATTGGCTACCACCCGCATTAAAAAAGATGTGGTTAGCGATACTGACGAGGTAGTGATACCGGTAGGCAGCGGACATTAACTTTTTGGTGAAATATAAAAATACTACAACGTGTATAATTCGCATTTACATCAGCAGGTTAACGCCGCGCTGCAAAAAAACAAGGTAGATATAGCTGGTGCCGATAACGCATTTTATGTACGGATGATAGCCAGCGCGGCTACCATGCAGGAACTGTACAACGAATTGTATGCTAAGCACCCGGAAGGCGAACAGCTATTTGGCCAATTGATAGAAGTTGTTATAAGGGCTTACCAGGCGCGTACCGCCGCTTTAAAAAGAAAGGATGAGGAAAAGGCAGCCCTTGGCGATTGGTTTCTGAGCAACGACATTACCGGTATGAGCTTGTATGTTGACCGATTTTGCGGCAACCTGAAAAACCTGGGCAACAAGCTGGGTTATTTTGAAAAGCTTGGCGTGAATTTTCTGCACTTGCTGCCCATATTTGAAAGCCCCGAAGGCGAAAGCGATGGCGGTTACGCGGTGTCAGATTTTCGCATGGTAGATAAGCGTTTCGGCACCATGAAAGACCTGAGCGCCTTGCAGCAAAAAATGATAGCAGCGGATATGTACCTAATGGTGGATATTGTGTTGAATCATACGTCCAGCCGGCACCAATGGGCAGAGAAAGCCAAACAAGGCGATGCCAAATACCAGGATTATTTTTACATGTACGACGCGGACAGCCCCATACCGCCGCAATTTGAACGGCACATGCCCGAAATATTCCCCGAAAGCTCGCCCGGCAATTTCACTTTTGTGGCCGAATGCAATAAATGGGTGATGACGGTTTTTCACAGCTACCAGTGGGATTTGAATTATACTAACCCAGCCGTATTTGTTGACATGCTTGACAATGTTTTATATTACGCCAACCTGGGCGTGGATATATTAAGGATTGATGCGCCAATATTCATTTGGAAGCAGATAGGCACCATTTGCCAAAACCTGCCCGAAACGCATACTATTTTACGCCTGATAAAACAATGTGTGCTGGCGGCTACCCCCGGTATGGCTTTGCTTGCAGAGGCTATTGCCGCGCCAAAAGACATCATGAAGTATTTTGGCTGCGGTTTGTATAAAGGCAAAGAGTGTGATTTTGCTTATAATGCTACCCAAATGGCCTTGCAATGGGATATGCTGGCCACGGGCACAACACGCGTTATGTTGGGTGCACAGCAAGATATTGCGCAGAAACCCTACGGCGCAACCTGGATAACCTATACCCGCTGCCACGATGACATAGGGCTGGCGTACGACGATAGTATCATCAGGGCCGCCGGTTTTGAACCACACCAACACCGCAAGTTTTTGTGGGAATATTACTCCGGCAAATACCCCGGCAGCCCGGCCATAGGGGAATTATTCTCGGTTAACCCTAAAACGGGCGACGCACGGATAAGCGGTTCGCTTGCTGCCATGTGCGGGCTGGAAAAAGCCGTAAACGAGAATGATAAACCGGGCATTGATACCGCAATAGATAAAATTTTACTGATGCAGGCGCACAGCTTCTTTTTAGGGGGCGTACCGATGCTGTTTTATGGCGACGAGCTCGGCTACACCAACGATTACTCGTACCTAACCGATCCGGGCAAAAGCTACGATAACCGTTGGATGCACCGGCCGGTTATTGATTGGAAAAAGAATAAGCTGGTAGACAAGCCCGGCACTACAGAGCAAAGGATTTTTTCAGGAACCCAACAGCTTATCGGTATCCGAAGAAAGCTGCCTGTCGTTGCCGATTATTCAAACATCACATGGCTTACGCCTTACAATATCCATGTAGCAGGTTACCTGCGCCAACACAACAATATGCAATTATATTGCGTTTTCAATTTTGGTGAGGAAGAAGCTTTTTTAAGCTGGTATGCTTTTAAAGAGCATAACAAAATGCTTAGTACGCTGTACGACCACTGGACGGAAAAGGAATTTGCCGTGGGCGGTAATGAGGAGTACTTAATTATTAAGCCATATGGATTTCACTTGTTCAGCGCTTAAAAATCCCCAAGCATTTGCGTAAAATCACTTCGCGCTGGTATATACAGGTAGGGGTACTTTACATTACTAAGGTACAAGCCTTGCGGATAGGCCGGCTTTATTAGCTGTGGCAATTTGGGGTTAATTAAATGAGCTTCAAATTCATCGATGCTTAATTTGCCGGTTCCTATTTCTATCAGTTTGCCGGTGATAATGCGCACCATCCTCCCCAAAAAGCGGTTTGCTGAAATCCGGAACCGTAACTTATCGCCAGTGCTGTTGGTATATATTTTTGCTTCGCTTATATTGCAGATGGTGTGTTCGTTCCTGTCGGGCATTTTGCAAAATGCTCGGAAATCGGTGTAGTTCAACAATAAACGGGCTGCGCGCTGCATGCCGGCGATATCCCAATCATTAACCAAATACATCGAACTAAAATTGCTCAGGAAAGGGTCTTTATAGGTATGGATAAAGTAGTCATAACTGCGTTCTGTCGCGTCGAACCGGGCATGCGGTTGCCCATCCATAGGGATAATGCCGAAAACGGCTATATCATCCGGCAGGATATTATTCATCCTGAAAAGCAAATCGAAATCCCACGCTGTTTCCACATCCATATGAAAAAAAAACTGGCTGGCGTGCACCCGTGCATCAGTACGGCCGCAGCCGGTAATGTACATAGGTTTCTTGAACACCTGGCTTAGGCAGGCTTCTAAAACCTGCTGCACGCTAATGCCGTCCGGGTGTTTTTGCCATCCGTGGTAATTGGTGCCGAGGTAACCGATATGGAAAAAATAACGCAAAACTTTAAATCAAATAGTGTGGGTAATATGGCCAGGTGTTTCACTTTTAAAATGAAACACCCTGTTATTGCAATCAATTATATATCAATCAATTACGGTTTTTTGTGAAACGCTTTGGAACACCCCTGTTATTTAAATACCCTGTGTAAATAGTTGTTAAGTAAACAGTTAAGTAAATTAGACGCCCGCGCTATAAATACAGTGAAACACCATAAGTGGAACACCCAAAACCATCCCTCAAATTATTTCGCCCTGGAAATTTGCAATTTAATGCCCGATTCCGGATTAGCTTTACACGAAAGTAAGTATTTGATTTTGCATTGCGGTTTTACATTTAGCCGACAAGCCCCTCCGCCGATTTTAGTAACCTTGCTTTATTAAATCACTACCATAATCATGGATCATGTTTTAGATAACCCCGCCTGGAACGCCCTCGTTTCGGGAAATAAAAACCTGTCGCAGGGTGAGGGGCAAATACGGTATTTTGATGAGGCCGTTTCGCCTTTTGTTGGGTTCGAAGAAAACAACGCAGCAAACTTTCAGCAACTCTATGACCTGTCACCCCAAAACAGGGTGTTTGGTTTTGTCTCTTCGGCCGAAATAGAAATACCTGCCCCATGGCAAGTTTCGCTATACCTTAATTGCCTGCAGATGGTATATGAGCCTACCGATATAAACACGGCACACGAAGCTATCGGCCTTACCGCTTTAACAGAAGAGCATATTCCGCAAATGCTTGCGCTTACCAAGCTAACCAACCCGGGGCCTTTTGCAGAGCGGACAATTGATTTTGGGCATTATCATGGCGTATTCGATGGCGATAAACTGGTAGCCATGGCCGGGCAACGCATGCACGTTTTTAATTATGCCGAGGTAAGCGCCGTTTGTACCCATCCCGATTATCTGGGGCGGGGCTATGCCAAACAGGTATTACAGTTTCAGGTACGGCGCATCCTTGCTGCCGGAGAGATACCGTTTTTGCATGTACGTTATGATAACCAACGTGCGATAGAAGTATATGAAAGCCTGGGGTTTGTTACGCGGAAAACCATTCATTTTTACATCATGAAAAAATAAGGCCGCCGTTGATGGGTGATTACCCTCTTGCCTTATTCCGCCCGCTTTCGATGTAATCCTTTATCTCCTCTACATCGCTTTTAGAAAAGCCGTGCGCTTCTACTTTATTGCCGCTATGATAAAAGCGAATACTTGAAAAACCGATCAGCGGCGTATCTATTTCAACAGCCGATATACTGCTGTAAGCGATTGTGGTAGTATCGCTGCTAAACAAGCCGGGGATCTTAATAGTAACGCCATTATCTTCTGTAAAAATTTCGGCGGGGAATACTTTATTGCCTTCAGAAAGGCGGGATGCTGTGTATTTCATATTGGTTTAATGATGTATTTGCAGCCCGCAATATAAACCATTTACACATGATTTATTTTGACTGCATTTATCCTAAACGCCATTCGCCCATGTATATTTTACAGGACAGTAAAAAGCCCGGTTAAGCTATTTTAAACGCCGTTTATCTATCAAATAAACCCTTCAAAATTTTGGCATTGTTCTTACTATATACCGGTAACTAAAAACAACAATATGAAAACTTCATTACAAACCACTATCCTGTTAAAAGCATTCGATATTGAATTGAAAAGAATCATAGATGCCGACCTGCAGAAGTACAGGGCCGAGCAGCAACGCAAAAAGAACCTATTGTTTATAAAACAACTGCTGGCTGCGTAATAGCATCCCGCCTCTATATATACCCGGCATCCGCTTTGGCGGATGCCAATTGCAAACTCAATTTGTTTGAGGCTGTTTGTGTGTTAGGCGGTTTTAAAGTATATAATAAATTCCGACCCCTCGCCCACCACGCTCTTAACCTCCATACGCCCGCCGTTCTCTTCGGTAAACTGTTTTATCAGCATCAGCCCAAGCCCGGTACCTGCCTCTTTATCCGTACCCTGTTCTGATATGGCGTGCCCGCTTACCTTAAAAAGTTTGCTCAACTTTTCCTCAGCCATGCCCACGCCATTGTCTTTTATATGCACCGCACTAAAACCATCTTTTTTGGTGTAAAAAAGCTCAATAATGCCATTTTGCGGCGTAAACTTTATTGCGTTGCCAATAATATTTTGCAGAATAATGCGCACATGGCTTAAATCGGCCTGGATAAATACCGGCGAGCCTGGGTTATGTGCGATGTGTTGGTTTTTATTTTTGGAAAAGAAGGTAAAAACAGATAGCACCTCTGTTACTGCGTCCGTTAATGAGATCGTCTCAAAATTTAATTTAAGCCCCATTTGCTGGCTGTTGGCCCACATCAGCAAATTGTTTATCATGCCGGTAACAACGGTAACCTGTTTATAAAACCCTTCAAAAACAACATCCTGCTCCTCTTTATCTAACCCCCCGTAGCGTATTATCTCCAGCGCCTGCAATATAGACGCAAATGGGCTGCGCAAGTCGTGCCCTATTACCGAGAATACCTGGTCCTTTGTATGATTAGTAGCTATAAGCTCCTCGCGCTGTTTGGATATCTCTTCTGCCTGGCTAACAATGGCGGCGTTACTGGCTTGCAACTCCCTGTTCAGCGCCGATTTGTGCTTGCTGCTGCGTATGATCAGGAACAGCACAACGGTTAAAAATAATGCCACTGATGATATAAAGGCAATAAGCAACTGGTTTAACTTATTAGCCTGGCGGCTAACCTCGTTCTCGCGGGTCAACCTTAAGTTCTCTGTTTTTTTTTCCTGGAGGTGCAGGAAATTTATCTCTGTTTCTTTTGCTGCGGTAAATAAGCTATCTGCGTACTTTTTAGATAGCACCTGATTGGCATAAGCGTTTTTGTAGTCGTGCGTAGCGGCATAGCTTTTTGCTAATATGTTATAGGCCCGCTGTACATCCCATCCCGCTTTAAGGCTTAACGAAAGCGCCAACCCTTTTTCGGTGTTTTTTACCGCATCAGTATACCGCCCCATTGCATAGTAAGTTTGCCCAATGCCCGAATAAGCGTACCCCCGTTCCCAATTATCCTGGTAGTGGTTAAAA
>CBFGNE010000124.1:0-7999 GCA_965649995.1 uncultured Mucilaginibacter sp. | reverse complement strand
CAATAGGTTTGCTGTATCAAATCCTATTGTACAAATGATAACCAGGTATATCCGCTCCATTGCCTTAGCTGCCCTCCTTTTTATGGCAGCACAAGGCGCACAGGCACAAACAGACACGCTAAAGATCACCTTTAAAGATGCCGAAAAAGCCTTTTTAGATAAGAACCTTGCGTTGCTTGCCCAAAAGTATAATGTTGATGCCGCCCAGGCATTAGTAAAACAGGCCAAACTTTGGGACAACCCCGTTTTAAGCACCGACCAAAACATTACCGATGCCACCCACAAGTATTTTGACCACAGCGCAGGCAACGGGCAAATTTTGGTACAGCTAAGCCAGCTAATAAAAACCGCGGGCAAACGCGGCAAGCAAATACAAATAGCACAGGATGGTGTGCAGATACAGCAGGCGCAGTTTAATGATCTGCTACGCAACCTGCACTATAACCTGCTGTTAGATTTTTCGCAGGTGGCCAACCTGCTCGATCAGCGGAAGGTTTACCAAACCGAGATAGCATCGGCTACCAATATGGTGAACGCTATTGAGCGATCGTACCAGGCGGGCAATAACTCCTTAAAGGATGTTATCCGTTTAAAAGCCTTAAACTTTGGCTTACAGAACGATTTGGTAGAGATTGACCGCCAGATAAATGATTTGCAAAGCGATTTAAAAACCCTGCTTACCGCAAACGAAACACAGTTTATTGCGCCTCAAATTACTTTTAACAATGCCGATACTACGCTAAACGCTGCCACCCTTGCCGAGCAGGCAAAAACCTACCGCGGCGACTACCTGGCCAACAAATACCTGCTCGACCAGAACGTACACACCCTCGCCCTGCAAAAAGCGATGGCCGTGCCCGATATCACCATTGGTAGCACTTATGACCAAAACAGCAGTTACGCGCGTAATTACGTTGGGCTGGAAGTGAGCCTCCCCCTCCCCCTTTTTAACCGCAACCAGGGCAATATCAAAAATGCCAAACTGGCCGCTCAAAGCCAGGAATACGCCGTGCAAAGCAACGAGTTGCAGTTGAAAAATGATGTATACTCCGCCGTGGCCCAATACCATTTAAGCCAGCAACTCCTCAGCAATAACGAAACCGATTTTTACAACAAGTACGACCAATTATACAATAGCATGCTGAAAAGCTTTCAGCAAAAGCAGGTTGGCTTGCAGGAATTCATCGACTTCTTCGACTCGTACCGGGAAACAAAGCTAAAAATCTTGCAACAGCAGCTTAACCTGCAAAAGGCCATCGCCGATCTCAACTACGCCGTAGGCACCACAGTAATTACGCCATTATAATCAACATAAAAGCACCACACAACATATACACACAACATGAAAAAGGGATTATTATATATAGCAGCGGCATCGCTAACAATTGCATCCTGCCAGCAAAAAAAAACCGGCACCATGCAGGTAGAGCAGGTTTGCGTAAGCGACTCGATGGCGAAGATCATTAAAATAGATACCGCCAAAACCACAAGGATGAAGGATGAACTGGCGCTTACCGGCCAGGTATCATTCGATGATAACAAAGTAGTAAAGGTGTTCCCCTTTACCAGCGGGCAGGTTACCGAGGTAAAAGTTTCGCTGGGCGATAAGGTAAGCAAGGGGCAAACGCTGGCCATATTGCGCAGTGCCGACGTTGCCGGTAATTATACCGATTTAAGCTCCACCAAATCCGATCTGGCCATTAGCAAGCGCCAGTTAGAACAGGCCGAATACCTTTACAAAAACGGCATCTCCAGCGAGCGCGATTATACCGAGGCAAAAGAAAATTACAACAAAGCGGTAGCGGCACATAGCAAAGTGCAGGAGCAAATAACCATTAACGGCGGCGGCAATACAAGCGCCAGCGGCATGCTGGTAATAAAAGCACCCGCCGACGGCTACATTGTAGAGAAGAATATTACAGCAGGCAATTTTATAAGGTCGGATAATAGCAGCAGCCTGTTTACCATATCAAACATGAAAGATGTTTGGATTTGGGCTAATGTATTTGAAAGCGATATAGCCAAGGTAAAGAATGGCTACGACGCCAAAATTACCACGCTGGCTTACCCCGATAAAGTTTTCAGCGGCAAAGTGGATGAAGTAAGTTCGGTGCTTGACCCGGACAATAAGGTAATGAAGGTGCGTATAGCGCTAACCAATAACGATATGCTTTTAAAGCCGCAGATGTTCACCAATGTGCTTATCACCAATAAAGAAGCATCCAGTTCGGTGGCCATCGCATCATCGGCAGTAATATTCGACGACAGCAAAAACTTTGTGGTGGTTTACAACGGCAAATGCAATTTACGGGTGCAGGAGGTAAGCGTAATAAAAACAGTGGATGATATCACCTACATTTCTATGGGCTTGATGCCCGGCGACAAAGTAATATCGCAGGGGCAGCTATTCCTATACAACGCATTAACCGAGGACTAAGCAGGGCTTAATTTCCCACACAAAAACTGTTGTTTACCGCGCTTACTAAGGCGCTATCATCACAAAACATATATGAACAAGCTCATTAAAAATATAATATACTTTTCGCTCAGGCACCGGGGCATGGTATTCTTTTTAACCGCGGTGCTGGCTGTATTGGGCGTATGGAGTTATCTTAATACCCCTATCGAAACCTTCCCCGATGTTACCAATACACAGATCATCATTATTGCCCAATGGCCGGGCCGAAGCGCAGAAGAGGTTGAGAAAATGATAACCGTACCCATGGAAACGGTTTTAAATTCGGTACAAAAAAAGGTGAACCTGCGTACCACCTCATCATTTGGGCTATCGTACGTCCGCATTATTTTTGATGACGATGTAGACGATGCCTTTGCCCGTCAGCAAGTACTAAGCCGGCTAAGCAACGCAGACCTCCCCGACGGCGTAAAACCCGAGGTAGAGCCACCCTACGGCCCCACCGGCGAAATTTACCGTTACACCCTCAAAAGCAAAACCAAATCTATCCACGAACTGACCGCCATACAAGATTGGGTACTGGATAAACAGTTTAAATCGATAGAAGGCGTAGCCGATGTAAACAGCTTTGGCGGCGAGGAAAAAACCTACGAAGTAAGCGTTAACCCCTCCTTGCTGCAAAAATTTGGGCTTACGTCTTTAGATGTTTTTACCGCCATTAACCGCAGCAATATAAACGTGGGCGGCGATGTGATTGAAAAGAACGACCAGGCATTTGTGGTACGCGGTATCGGTTTGATCAATAACATCAGCGAGATACAAAACATCATTGTTAAAAATGTAAACAACGTACCTATACTGGTTAGTAACGTTGCCAACGTGATAGAAAGCGGGCTGCCGCGCCTTGGCCAGGTAAGCCGCGATACGCAGAAAGATGTCATTGAAGGTATTATAGTGATGCGCAAGGGCGAAAACCCGGCCAAGGTATTAGGTAAGATCCGCGAAAAGGTTACTGATCTAAACGACAACGTTTTACCCAAAGGCGTGAAGATAGATACCTTTTACGACCGTACCAACCTGATGGATTTTTGTACCGAAACCGTAATACATAACCTGCTGGAAGGTATTGTGCTGGTAACGGTTATAGTGTTCCTGTTTATGGCCGACTGGCGTACTACATTAACGGTGGCAATCATTATCCCGTTAGCCCTGCTCTTCGCCTTTATATGTATGCGTATTAAGGGGATGACGGCCAACCTGCTCTCGATGGGTGCGGTGGATTTCGGTATTATTATAGATGGCGCCGTGGTAATGGTAGAGGGCATTTTTGTAGCGCTTGACCATAAGGCCAAAGAGGTTGGCATGGAGAAATTTAATGGGTTGGCCAAGCTCGGGCTGTTTAAAAACGTAGGCGCCGAAATGGGGAAAGCCATCTTCTTCTCCAAGCTCATCATCATCACCTGCCTCATACCCATCTTTGCGTTCCAAAAGGTGGAGGGTAAAATGTTCTCGCCGCTGGCTTATACGTTGGGCTTTGTCTTGTTAGGCGCACTATTGTTTACCCTTACGCTGGTACCTGCCTTATCCAGCATATTGCTGCGCAAAAACGTGAAGGAAAAGCACAACCCCATTGTTATCTTTTTTGAAAAGAGCATTATGAGGATGTTTAGGTTCACCTACAGGAATCAAAAGTTGAGCATCATTGCCGCCTTCGGGTTTATGGCGCTTACCTTCTTCTCGGCTAAGTTTTTGGGGACCGAGTTCCTGCCCGATCTGAACGAAGGCGCGCTTTGGGTGGAGGCAGAATTGCCCATGAGCGTATCCCTAAGCCAGGCAGAAAACATCAACCAAAAAATGATGCAGATACTGGCGAAGTTCCCCGAGGTAAAACAAACACTGGCGCAGGTAGGCCGCACCAATGATGGCACCGACCCCAAAGGCTTTTTTGACGTGCAGATACAGGTAGACCTTAAAAACAAAAAAGATTGGCCAAAAGGCATTAGCGAGGAAGAACTGATAGACCAGATGGACCAGCAACTGCGCAAACTACCGGGCATAGTTTACAATTACTCGCAACCTATCCGCGATAACGTGGACGAGGCCGTGGCAGGGGTAAACGCCAGCATGGCGGTGAAAATATTCGGTACCGATTTTAATGTGCTGGATAAAAAAGCCGACGCCGTGATGAAGGTTTTAAAGGAAGTAAAAGGGGTAGATGACCTTGGCGTACTCCGCAACCTGGGGCAGCCCGAATTCAGGATAGAGCTGGACCAGCGTAAAATGGCATTGTACGGTGTTGCCACGGCCGATGCCAACGCGGTGATTGAAATGGCCATAGGCGGTAAAGCAGCAACACAGTTGTACGAGGGTGAACGCAAGTTTGATATCCGAATAAGGTACCAAAAGGATTACCGCGATACCCGCGATAAAATTGAGAACCTGATGGTGCCAACGCTCAATGGATCTAAAATATCCATCAAAGAAATATCAGCCATTAAAGAGCTTACCGGCCCTGCGTTTATATTCAGGGATAATAATATGCGGTACATAGCCGTAAAATTCTCGGTACGTGGCCGCGACCTGGGCAGCACCATTGCCGAAGCGCAGCAAAAAATAAACACGCAGGTAAAGCTGGACAGGGGCTACGCCTTCACCTGGAACGGCGAATTTGAAAACCAGATCCGCGCCTCAAAAACTTTGTCGCACGTGGTGCCTATTTGCTTACTGGTTATCTTCCTGATATTGTATATCATGTTTGGCAACGCTAAAGACGCTACGCTGGTTATATTCAACGTGCCCTTCGCCTTAATTGGCGGCATTCTGGCGCTGCACCTTACAGGCATCAATTTTAGTATATCCGCGGGTATTGGGTTTATAGCCTTGTTTGGGGTTTGTATCCAAAACGGGGTGATTTTGATCTCGGTATTCCGTAAAAACCTGGAGGAAGGCAAACACCTGGATGAGGCCATCATGAGCGGTGTACTTTCGCGTGTTCGCCCTGTAGTGATGACTGCCCTAATGGCCGCAATAGGCTTAATGCCGGCAGCTATATCAACCGGCATCGGCTCTGAAACACAGAAACCGCTGGCGGTGGTGGTGATAGGCGGTTTAATTACCTCTACCATACTCACCCTGCTTATTTTGCCGCTGATTTATGCCATCGTAAACCGGTTTATCCATAAACGAGAGAACCGCAAATTATTGAAACGCATAGGGGCAATTAACTCCTAAACATTTAATTTGGCCGCAGCTAACACTGCGGCCAAATTTTTTATGATAAAAGCCTACAAACTACACACCGGCCCGGACGGGCACTCGCATATCCAAACCGGCACAGCGCACGAGGGTGTGCTTAACCAGGCCTCAAGCATCCGTTTTCAGGAATCACCTCCGCATTCGTTTTACGATTGGCACAACGCACCTGCCTGCCAGTATGTTATTTGCCTCACCGGCACTTTGGAATTTGAAACTGCTTTAGGCGAAACCTTTATTTTAAACCCCGGCGAAGTACTGGTTGCAATGGATACCACCGGCACCGCCCACAAATGGAAACTACTTGGCGACGATCCCTGGCGGCGTGTTTACGTAGCTTTTGATGACGGGCAACCGGTTAATTTTGTGGAAGATCTTTAAATACGTAGAATAGCTGGTTTTAAAGCGCTATCGCATGCAACGAATCTTTTAGAACTTCATGATATCTCTTTTTAATTGGATTTTATCTTTGGGGGTTGGATAACCATAAAGGGCATTCTTAAATATCACAGGTCGCCTATTACTGTCAATAAGCAGGATGCTGTCGTTCTTGACTTTGTAATCACCGATAAAGGCAAAGGTTGAACCATTACGTTGATTGGTTATATCTGTAAAGCTGTAAAATTGTAAAGCCGGCTCCAACCTTATTTCAAAAAAACGATGTTTGTAAGCGAAATAGTATGTGTCGAAGTGGGTCTTTTCATACTGAAAGTAAAAAGCCTTTTCCAGTTGATTGTAAATTATTGGAGTAAATAAGCAGTTGAGGAGCAGCAACCATGTCATTCCTTGCCGTTTTATCAGAAACAACAAAAGAGCAATTATAAAATTGATAACTATTATAATTGGGGTGATTACATAGGCGGACGTTAATGCATCTTGGGGACTATCTTGCTTGAAGACAAAGTATCCTAACAATATTGTTTCGAGAAGTAGAATAAATAATAGTAATAAGGCCGTCCGGATTACGGGTTTGTTAATTTGCATAGTTTGAGCTAAATGGTACATGAAAGTACTTAAAATACTCTACAATTTATAGATGCCGCTCCCTGATTAAGCGAACCTACTGCAAACCGGGGCCGTTTCTTTTAAAGGGGCGCTAACCAGCAATTGATGCCACCAGTTTATTACCGTATTTCTTTATAACTTACCGCATGAATAAACATATCGTACTAATCGTACTGTTTTTCCTTGGGCTTATCGCATCTGCTATTAACCCGCACGATTATTTCACCTGGATACTGGAAGTTTTCCCGGCCATCATTGGCTTTGTAGTGCTGATGCTTACGTATAAACGTTTTCAATTCACTTACCTCACCTACATGGCCATATTACTGCACTGCTACATTTTGTTTATCGGCGGGCATTACACCTATGCCGAGGTGCCGGCCTTTAACTGGATCCGCGATGCCTTCCACCAAACCCGTAATAATTACGATAAAGTAGGGCATTTTACACAGGGTTTTGTGCCTGCTATGATAGCCCGCGAACTGTTTATCCGTTGTGGCGTTATCCTCAAAAAGGGCTGGGTAGCATTTTTAACCGTATGCGTTTGCATGGGCATCAGCGTAACTTATGAGTTCATTGAATGGTTTGTATCGGTTACCTCCGGCTCCAGCGGCGACTCGTTTTTGGGGACGCAAGGCGATATATGGGATACCCAAAGCGATATGCTCTTCGCCACCATCGGCGCTATTTGTATGGTTGTGTTTTTGGGGAGGGTGCAGGATAAGCAGATTGAGGCGCAAAGGCAGCTATAATTAAACCGCGTAATTGCGAGGAACGAAGCAATCTCTCCGCAGGACAGGTCGCGACCTTGCATAGCCGCTCTGCTTATCGGGAGATTGCTTCGTTCCTCGCAATGACGTGGTGGTGAATGATTGCTTCGCAATCGCTGAACGACGATGGGCGCTATCTACACAACCTCCCAAACAAGCCCTCGTTCCCGGGATAGGTTTTATTGATCTCTGCCCTATCCGCCATTTCAAACTCGCTAAATTCAAAGCCCGGTGCCACGGCGCAGCTTACCAGCGTATAACCTTTTTTTGACGGGACCTCTGCTGCGAACCATAGGCCGGCCGGTACAATTAAAGATAAATTGCCGCCCGGCTGGTCGGATAACTCTATGGACTCATGCCGCCCATCTTTGTTTATCACATGCACCATAAGCGGCGAACCTTTATGAAAATACCATATCTCGTCGGAGGCTATTTTGTGGAAACCCGAGTAATCTGCACCCTCCAGCAGGTAATAAATAGAGGTACAGGCCTGCAAAGCGGCGCTATCGCCCACCCGTGTTACCTGCTGGCCTGATCGGAACACTTCTTTGTAGTA
>CBFGNE010000123.1:0-8034 GCA_965649995.1 uncultured Mucilaginibacter sp. | reverse complement strand
TTGTTAGAGCTGGCCTCAAAGCAAGGCATGCCGCCAACATCTGTTGGCAATATAGATGGGTACTTTTTCAACAAAAAACCTTCAGACGTTTTTGCAGCCGGCGAACAGGCAAAAGTGCCCTTGCTGGTTGGCTGGAACTCTGCCGAGATACCGTACCAGGCGGTGATGTACGGTTTGCCCCCAACACCCGAAAATTATTTGAAACAACTAAATATGCTTTATCCCGGCAAAGCCGACGAGGTGCTGAAACTTTACCCCGGTGCTACCGAACAGGAGGTGATCAAATCGGCAACCGAACTGGCCAGCGACCGCTTTATATCCTACAGCACCTGGAAATGGGCAGATTTGCATGCGCAAACAAGCGGCAAAGCGGTATACCGTTACCTGTTTTCGAAACCAAGGCCGGCCATGACAGCCAAAATGGGCAATGCCAAAGCCGGGCTTGCTGGTGGTATTATTAAAGACGATGGTGCCAAACCTGCTGTAAAAGGTCCCGAGCCTTATAATGGCGCCGCGCATGCCGCAGAAATTGAATACGCTATGGGCAACCTGGCCACCAATTTAACCTACGGGTGGACTCCGGAGGATTACCGGGTATCTGCAATCATGGAAACCTATTTTGCCAACTTTATAAAAACCGGGAACCCAAATGGGGCTGCCGTGCCAAAGTGGGCGGCAAATACTAAAGGCAGCCCCGTATCGTTTATCAATATAAATACTAAAACTATATTGGAAAAGGAAAGCCCGCAACTTAAAGGCAGGTACCTGTTCCTCGATAAAGAGTATACAAAATAATTGCCGACACTATCGTTTAAAGCCGCCCTTAATTAGTTGAGGGCGGCTTTTGTGCTAAATGATGTTTACTTTTTGCAGGTCGGTCCTTGGCGGGCCGGTTAGTACTTTGCCATCTGCGTTAAATCTGCCGCCGTGGCAAGGGCAGTCCCAGCTCTTTTCGGCGGGGTTAAAGCCTACAATACATTTGGCGTGTGTGCAAACCGGGTTAAGGGCAGTAACCTTACCTTCCGCATCCTTATAAACTGCCAGTTTTTCGCCTTTATATTTAATAATCGCGCCGCTATCGCTCTCTAATTCTTTTAAGGAATCAATTTCATCAACGGCAAACCGGTCGGAAATAAAGTGGTAGGCCACATCTGCGTTTTCCTTTACAAAATCCACAAAGCCGGCCACGGGTTTAATGCGGGCCGGGCCAAATAATTCGGCATAATCATTATCCTTACCCAGGATAGCATCGCTAATAATTTTGCCGGATATAGTGCCGAACATCATGCCGTTGCCATTAAAGCCGGTTGCTATGTACATATTGTTGTAGCCCGCAGGCAGTTGGCCAATATAGGGTAAACCATCAGCCGGAATGTAGTATTGCGAGGACCATTTAAAACTTACATCAGCTACATCATAGTACCGGCGGGCATATTGTTCCAGCGTTTCATAGGCGGCCTCCGGGGCTTCGTGCCCTGTTTTATGGTCTTCCCCTCCAACCAGCATGTATTTTTTGCCATCGATTGAGTGTGTGCGGAAGTAATGGTATGGGTCCTTGCTATCGTAGGATAGGCAGTCAGGATAGTTAGATTCATTTTTAAGCCGTAGCGCTAACACGTAACTGCGGTAGGGGGCGCACTTAAAATCCAATATGTTTATGCCCGGAGGCAGGTGAGTGGCATACACCAGGTTTTTTGCCTTTATGGTGATAGTATCGCCATTGGCGATATGGACGCCATCTTCATAGCTGCTATCGCGAATAAAGGTATCTTCTAAAATTACGCCGCCGGCATCAATAAAGGCCTTAGCCAGTTTAAAAATATATTTAAGCGGATGAAACTGCCCCTGGTTTTTGAATACAATGGATTTAATGAACGGAACTTGCAGCCCATTCCCGTTAGCTTCTTCAACCTCAATGCCAGCACGCTTTGATGCTGCGAGGACATCATCCAGCATTTTTACTTCCTCATCTGTTTCGGCGTACAGGTAACCATCCTTGTATGCAAAATCACAATCAATGCCGTACTCCTTAATGTTTTCGGTAATTATTTTAAACGATTCCTTACCGCACCGGGCCAACAGTTTAGCCGCGTCAGCCCCGAAATCGGTTTCTACATCGGCATATGTGGCATCAAAAAAAGTATTGAGGTGTGCGCTGGTGCCGCCTGTGGTGCCAAAGCCTATGGTATATGCCTCGGCAAGCACACACAGCCTGCCTTGTTTTTGCAACAGCAGGGCGGTAGTTAAACCAGTGATGCCGCCGCCAATTACAAGGGCATCGTATATATTACTTTCTTCAAAAATATCGGCGGCATTATCTAATGCAAACGGGCCCTTTTGCCATGGGCTTATTAGTTTGCTGTCGCGAAGGGTTTGTTTACGGGGTGATGTATTGTTTTTTTCCATAGCATAAGGGTAAATAAAAAGCCCTCCCAATTTTGTTGGGAAGGCCTTGTATAAGGCGCCATTTGTAAAACAAATGTGATGCCACCCTGATAACTAAGGGTTAAATAAATTTTATTACGATTATAAGTGTATCACTTCGCCGTAAGCATCGGCCGCAGCTTCCATCACTGCTTCGCTCATGGTAGGGTGAGGGTGTACCGATTTGATGATCTCGTGCCCGGTAGCTTCCAGCTTGCGTGCGGTAACTACCTCGGCAATCATTTCGGTAACGTTGGCGCCCAGCATGTGTGCACCCAGGAACTCGCCATATTTAGCATCGAAGATAACTTTAACAAAACCGTCTTTCGCGCCCGCTGCACTGGCCTTGCCCGATGCTGAGAACGGGAATTTACCCACCTTGATTTCGTAACCGGCTTCTTTGGCTGCTTTCTCGGTATAACCTACCGAAGCAACTTCCGGCCAGCAATAGGTACAGCCCGGTATGTTGTTGTAATTTAATGGCTCGGGGTGGTGCCCGGCAATTTTTTCAACGCAGATGATGCCCTCGGCAGATGCAACGTGTGCTAAGGCCTGGCCTTTTACAATATCGCCGATGGCGTAAACGCCTTCAACATTGGTTTGGTAATAATCATCAACCAGTACTTTGCCTTTATCGGTTTTTACGCCGTTCTCTTCCAGCCCTATGCCTTCTATATTAGTAGAAATGCCAATTGCAGATAATACTACATCCGCCTCTAATACAATATTGCCGTTTGCTGTTTTAACGTTAACCCTGCAGCCGTCGCCATTGGTATCAACAGATTCAACGGTAGAGCTGGTCATGATGTTGATGCCTTGTTTTTTCAGGATCCTGAAAAGGCCTTTTGATATTTCTTCGTCCTCTAAGGGCACAATGTTATCCAGAAATTCAACTACAGTTACTTTGGTACCTATTGCATTATAAAAATACGCAAATTCGATACCGATTGCGCCTGAGCCTACCACCACCATAGATTTTGGTTTTTCGGGTAATATCATGGCCTGGCGGTAGCCGATTATCTTTTTACCGTCCTGTTTAAGGTTTGGCAATTCGCGCGAGCGGCCGCCTGTTGCTATAATGATGTGTTTTGCAGTAAAATCTTTTGTAGACCCATCCGCAAGTTTTACAGCTACCGTGCCTTTGCTTTTTAACGAACCGTAACCGATAACAACATCGATCTTGTTTTTCTTCATTAAAAACTGCACGCCTTTGCTCATGCCATCGGCTACACCGCGGCTGCGTTTTATTACTGCTTCAAAATCAACCTCGCCGCCGCTGGTTTTTATGCCGTAATCTGCCGCGTGGTTTAAATAATCAAAAACCTGCGCACTTTTTAAAAGCGCTTTAGTGGGGATACAACCCCAGTTAAGGCATATACCGCCCAATGATTCTTTTTCAACTATAGCGGTTTTTAAACCCAGCTGTGATGCACGTATTGCGGCCACATAGCCGCCCGGGCCCGAACCTATAACAATTAAATCGTAGTCCATATAGTTATATATCTTTTTTGATTTTGAACGCCAAAGCTAAGTAAAAAGCGGGGAAATGAAAAAAAACGGGCTTTTTAGGATTTTACCATGATAATTGATGCCGGGCGGCTATAATTACAAGCGATGGAGCTGTAGGACTGTCTTTCAAATGTAAATATTATAGCAAAAATTCATCAATTTTTCATTATTAGCTATATAACGTATAAAATGTTGAAAAATATATAATTATTGTTAACACTAACTTAACATTGGCGATGAGGCAATTACCTATATTTGTGCAAAATTTAAATCACTTAACAGTTAAAATTAAAAAACAGCGTATGAGGAAGCATTTACTTCTATTAATTATTTCCCTGTTTACAGCTGTTGTTGGCTTTGCACAGCAAACAACAAGTAGTATATCAGGAACCGTAGTTGACGAGAAGGGTTTACCATTGCCGGGTGTTACTATCACGGCTTTGCATACCCCAACCGGTACAAACTACGCAACCGTATCCCGTGTGGATGGCCGTTACAACTTGCCCAACTTACGTATAGGCGGGCCGTACACGGTAACTTTTTCGTTTATCGGTTTTACATCGAAGGTTGAAAATGACGTTACTTTGTCATTAGGCCAGGAGTTTAAAATTGATGCCAAATTATTGCCAACCAGCACTTCGTTAAGCGAAGTAAGGATCACCGGCACACAAAACAAGGTTATCAATAACTCACGCACAGGCTCGCAGGAGATCATTACCCGCACCCAAATCGACCGGTTACCAACTATCAATAGGTCTATCGGCGATTACACCAAGTTGACCCCATCTGCTAACGGTAACAGCTTTGGCGGCCGTAACGAAAAAGGTAACAACGTAACCGTGGATGGCGCCTTGTTCAACAACTCTTTCGGTTTGGCGAGCACGCTGGGCGGCCAAGCAAACTCACAGCCAATTTCGTTGGATGCGATTGAGCAGATACAGGTAGCTGTGAACCCATTTGACGTTACCCAGGGCCGTTTCGCAGGTTCGAGCGTTAACACCGTAACCAAATCTGGTACCAACGAATTTAAAGGTACTGTTTACCTTTACAAACGTACTGCCGGTTTAGTAGGTTTACACACCCTGACTTCCGATGTTGCTAAACCAACTGTAAATTACACGCAGCGCGGTATCAGCTTAGGTGGCCCTATCGTTAAAAACAAATTATTCTTATTTGTTTCTGGCGAGCAAGAGCGCATCAGCGACCCGGCTACTGCCTACACTGCATTACGTGCAGGCCAAACTGCTGGCGGTACTATTTCGCAAGCTACTTACGATCAGTTAAACGACTTAAAAGACTACCTGCAAACTAAATATCAATACAATGCAGGCGAGTTTGAAAACTACCAGTTACGTACCCGTTCTGATAAAGTTACTGCTAAGTTAGACTGGAACATCAACAAGAACAACACCTTATCGTTAAAGTATTTCTACCTGAAATCTTTACGTGACGTACCTCCAAGCAGCTCCGGTGCTCAAGGCACACGTACCGCTGGCTTTGCTGGTTTACCGTTTTTCTCATCTTACTACACCATCAACAACAACTTCAACATCGGTATCGCCGAGTTAAACACCCGCATCAGCAGCAAATTCGCTAACAAATTAACCGTTGGCTACCCGGCGCTGCGCGATTTCCGTTCATCACCGGGTGGTGGTGCATTCCCGCTTGTTGATATCTTAAACGCAGCAGGTACAGGTACTTTAACCTCATTTGGTTACGAGCCATTTACTGCCAATAACGTGCTTAACACTAATACTTTCCAGGCAAGCGATAACTTTACCTGGTTTGCCGGTAAACACGAGGTTAACATTGGTGTAACCACCGAATTTAACAGCTACACAAACGGTTTTGCGCCTAACTACAATGGTTTGTACCGTTTTAACAGCATAGACGATTTTAAAACAGGTAAACCGGCCGCTCGTTACGCTTTGCAATACTCTGCATTGCCTGATGGCACTTTCCCGTTTGCTGTTACTAAAGCCTACACAATTGGCTTCTACTTACAGGATAAATGGCAAGCAACAGACAACTTTAAGTTAACGTACGGCGTACGTTTGGATATGCCGGGTTACAATACCAAAAGCCAGTTTAATGCAAGCGCTGCTGCTTTAACAGGTTTCCGTGATGGTTACAAAGTAAATACTGCACAATTCCCTAAAGCTGCTTTGCAAATATCTCCGCGCGTTGGTTTCAACTGGAATGTTAACGGCGAAGGCTTAACCCAGGTACGTGGTGGTGCTGGTATATTCCAGGGCCCTGTTCCTTATGTGTATATCTCTAACCAGGCAAGTAACAACGGTGTGCAATTTGGTTCGTACACATTAGTACCTGGCTCTGGTGGTGTATTGCCAACCGACCCACGTTTGATCTTTAACCCAAATGTGAATGCAAACAGGCCAACAACTGCTGCTGCTAATGTTAATTACAACTTAGCTATCACCGACAAAAACTTTAAATTCCCATCGAACTTTAGGATCAATATTGGTGTTGACCAGAAATTGCCATTGGGTATTTTGGGTACCATCGAAGGTAGCTACTCTAAAGATATCAACGCTATCCTTTACCAAAACGTTGCATTGCCTACCACAGGTACTGCATTGGCAGGCAGCGATAACCGTATCCGTTACAGCAATACTACTGTTTACCCTTCTATTCCTACTGCGCAAGGTGGTAACACAGCTGCATTGCCAAACATTACCGATGCGATATTGTTAAAAAACACCAGCAAAGGTTATGCTTACACCGTTACAGGCCAGTTACAGCGTACTTTCAAAGACCTGTACTTCATGGTAGCTTATACTTACTCTGATTCCCGTTCGGTTAGCGATGGTGGTTCTATTGCACAATCAACCTGGAGAGACCGTTCGGTATCAGGCGACCCGAATGCTGATGTTGCTTCTTACACCAACTTCCGCCAGCCAAACCGTGTTATTGCTGCATTCTCTTACAAGAAAGCATACTTAGGCCACTTATCAACTTCTGTAGGTTTAACTTACGAAGCAGCTAACGCGGGTTCTACTTCTTATGCATATAGCGGCGATGTAAACGGAGACGGACAGACAAGCAACGATTTACTGTACGTGCCTAAAGATGCAAGCGACATTATATTAGTTGCTGACAACTCGGCAGATTTACGTACCGGTACTAAAACACTCCTTAACCCGGGTGGCGCTACTAATGGTGGTGCGTTATACGGACAGTTAAACGCCTACATTAGCCAGGATCCTTACCTGAGCAAACGCCGTGGTAAAGTTGCCGAGCGTAACGGTTTGGTGTTACCATACTTCCATTTGGTAAACTTTAACTTTACCCAGGATCTGTACCAAACCACAGGTAAAATCAAAAATACCTTACAGTTTGAATTTAACATCATCAACTTGGGTAACTTCCTTTACAGGAATTGGGGTAACTTTAAATTTGCCAATAGGGCTCTGCTATTGTCATACAAAGGTATTTACAACAATGCCGCGAATGCAGCTGACCCTAACAACGGCAAACCAACTTATTCGTTCCCTTATCTTGATAATACTAATCAAGTGCCACTTACCTCTACATGGGGTAGCGGTGTTTCGCAAGCGTCACGCTGGCAAGCTCAGTTTGGTTTGAGGTATATCTTCAACTAAGCGAAGCTTTAGTCATAACATTTAAAACCCCGGTAGCAATGCCGGGGTTTTTTGTTTGCAGGCGTTTCGAAGCCTTCCTAAGAAAACGGACATAAAAAAAGCCCTGGTATACGCATACCGAGGCTTTTTTATCAAGATCGTATAGGTTGTTAATTATAAACAAACTCTCCGTAAGGCGATGTAACCGTTACTTGTTTAACGTCCGCTGCTTCCACACGCCCAATTATTTGGGCAGGTACGCCAAAGCTTTCGGATATGCCGATGATGTCCGCCGCAATTTCCTGCGGCACGTAAAGCTCCATGCGGTGGCCCATGTTAAACACTTTGTACATTTCCTGCCAGGTGGTGTTGCTCTCTTCCTGTATCAGCTTAAACAGCGGGGGGATAGGGAACAGGTTATCTTTGATGATATGCAGGTTATCTATAAAATGCAGCACCTTGGTTTGCGCGCCGCCGCTGCAATGTACCATGCCGTTTA
>CBFGNE010000122.1:0-8041 GCA_965649995.1 uncultured Mucilaginibacter sp. | reverse complement strand
GTTTAATGGTAAAACCGCGGTGGTTTTGGTAGCAACTACTACGCACCTCAGCGTAAAAGTACCGGCGGGTGCGGGCACCGGGCCTGTAATAGTTTCCGTTTTGGGTGCTGCCACGGCTAATGGCCCAATTTTTACCTATATATATACTACCGAGGTGACTACCGTGAATGCGAATGACGGCCGCCCTGCCGAGTTTGGCACCGCCGATAACTGGGGTATAGTTGGAGATGCAGGCGGTAATATATACTCGGTTTGCATCGACCGTAAATTGCGCCGGTTATCTAATACGGGCATACTGACAGTTTTTGCAGGCAATGCTACGCATGCCATAATTAACGGTACGGGTACGGCGGCAAGTTTTTCGTTTGCGGCAGGCATGCAGATGGGTGCAGATGGCAATCTTTATGTAGCAGACCATGCCACTATACGAAAGGTAACTCCTGATGCCGTTGTTACAACCGAAGCAACAGTACCAGGCGCTAATTTCCTGGACGTGGTTGTTGATAAAACCGGAAACAAATATGCTACTGATGCCGATAGAAACCTGATCGTGAAAATTACCCCGGCCGGTGTAGTAAGTACTTTTGCGGGTAGCGGTACAAAAGCCTCAACAGATGGCAAAGGTACAGCAGCAGCTTTTAATTTTCCGTTTGGAATAACTATAGATGGTGCCGGCAATTTTTACGTTACGGATGAAGGTTCTCACAAGATCCGTAAGATAACACCGGACGGTACCGTTACAACCCTTGCGGGTAGCGGTGTAATAGGTGACACAAACGGCAAAGGGCCGGCCGCATCATTCAATTATCCGTCGGGCATCGTTGCCGACAAGGACGGCAATCTGTACCTAGCCGATTTCGGAAATGCAAAAATTCGCAAGATAACGCCTGATGGAACCGTAAGCACTTATGCCGGCACCGGCGACCAGGGAGAAGTCGACGGCACTGTTGCATCTGCAAGCTTCTGGGCGCCGCAAGGAATTACTATCGATGCGGCAGGCAATATTTACGTTTCCGATCAAAGCCATGTGCGTAAAGTTTCGGCGAAATAATAAGCATTCGGATAGGCCGCAAACAAAAAATGCCGGTTGATGCCGGCATGCTTTTATTTAAAATCCAATCGATTATTGCTACCGGCCCGATCGAATATCGTATGAAATGGCAATAATAAATGCTTTCTATTAACTCATAGTAAAAAGTTAACCAGATAGAGTATTTTCGATTTTCTGGTGGATGCAACAGAATACATATCTTTACACATGCTCGTATCCGAACCCGACTTACGCCAATTCACTCAAAACATCTTCCTGTCCATGGGCTGCAGCGATGCGCACGCACAACTGGCTGCTGATGTCCTGCTCAAATCCGACTTGCGGGGTATCGATTCGCACGGTGTTGCCCGCCTCAGCGGGTATATCCGCCTTTGGGAGAAACAACGCATCAACGCCACGCCGGATATCAAGTTAGTTTATGAAACGGCCACCACCGCCACGGTTGACGGCGATAGCGGGCTCGGTTTAGTAATTGCACCCTTTGCCATGCAAATAGCTATTGAGAAAGCAAAAATTTACGGCTCGGGGTGGGTATCGGTACGCAACTCCAACCATTTTGGTATTGCAGGCTACCATGCAT
This sequence comes from uncultured Mucilaginibacter sp., assembly GCA_965649995.1. Lineage (GTDB taxonomy): Bacteria > Bacteroidota > Bacteroidia > Sphingobacteriales > Sphingobacteriaceae > Mucilaginibacter. The sequence continues at coordinate 6,410 of CBFGNE010000122.1, read as the reverse complement.
TAATGGCGGTTGAGCAGGATATGATCGGCTTCGCCATGACCAATGCCAGTCCGCTGGTAGCGCCTACGTTTGCAAACGAGCGCCTGCTGGGCACTAATCCCATGTGTTACGCTTTCCCGGCAGGGCAATACCCGCCCGTAATTGTAGATATGGCAACCTCTGCAGCCGCCAACGGCAAGCTGGAAATTGCTCAGCGTAGTGGCAAACAGGTGCCCCAAGGCTGGATACAGGACGCGCAAGGTAATTTTACAACAGATCCGCACGCCCTCAAATCCGGCGGGTCGCTCCTTCCGCTCGGTAGCGACCGCGAGCATGGCAGCCACAAAGGTTTCGGGCTGAGTGCTACAGTTGATATATTATCGGGCGTTTTATCGGGCGCAAACTATGGCCCCTGGGTGCCGCCGTTTGTGTCGTTTTTAGAACCGCCAGCCAATCCGCCCGGTAAGGGCATAGGGCATTTTTTAGGCGCTATACGGGTAGATGGCTTTCGCCCCGCTGCGGAGTTTAAATGCGACATAGATAACTGGATACAACGCTTTAAATCGGCCTCTACGGTCGACCCCTCGCAAAAGGTCATCATCCCGGGCGAACCTGAGCTGGAAGCAGAGCAGGATAGAATGAAAAATGGCATCCCTTTAGTAGACGCCGTTGTGAAAGACTTAAATGAATTGGCGGTGAAGTTTGGGTTGAAGCCTCTTTAAGTAACCCAATGCTATACCGAACGAGCAAGCCACAAGCAGCAAATGACATTAGTAAGGGGTGTTACATTGCGACGTCTATTAATAATAAGCGATGGTGCGGGTTACGGTATCGGTGCGGCTATATTTTTCCATAGGCCAAAAGTTTTGATGGTAGGCCTCCCTTTTTGTCCAATTACCATGAGCGTCTTGCCCAATGTATTTAAAAGATGTTTTTATTAAAGCTTCATGTTTTTCATCACGCAGTTTGTTTTCAATTAGCCGATGTAAAGAATCATATTTATATTCATGGATATCCGGTTCGACTTTCGTATCCAAAAAAATCATTTTTAATCGTGTTAGGTTGCCAGCTTTATCATAAACCGTTTCGTTTTCAACATTGCCGCTACGCCGGTGGATACTGTGACAATCCAAGGTTCCCTTTTTGTTTAGTTCGCATAACATGGTATCCCTAAAAATATCTGATATCGAATCCTTTCCATAATGATTGTAGGCGGATGAAAAATACCTCGTTATAGTTTTCTTTTTGGTTACGTTATTGTAACCTATTGTATAAATAGCTGTGTCGGTATTAACTGTGGTATCGCTTGTAAATTCCGATATCGAGATGTAGGTGCTTTTTGTTACAGCCATCCTCATGTTCCCCTCACCATCAAAATGAACATTGTAAAAATCATTGGTTGTTGCGTCGCCTATAGTTAATTGTTTTACATTGCCATTAAGTATTTCCGTAAAATCCAAATTACCGGAATCGTTATATATCCCGTTATATAGCCATGTTTTAGTAACTGCCGGTTTGCACGAAGCAAGCCATAATAAAGCAATTAACGCAAGCGCTGCTGATATTCTAAAGTGTGAAAGTTTTAGATTCATAGGTTAGGTATACGATTTGGTAAGCGGTAATAATGAATGTCAAGTTACGAAAACCATCGACTCTATCCTACTATTCAATGCAACAATCATCTCAATGTTTATTCCAACAGGAATATTTGCCTCAAAACTTTTTAAACTTTTTTAAGAAGCCTTAAATTTATTACCCTCTTAACACAAAAATTACTAATTTACGCCACCATTATACATCGCTATGCAAGTTAAGTCGTTTGAAGAATACCAACAGGCCTACAGCCTGAGTGTGGAACAGCCGGAACAATTTTGGGAAGGTATTGCCAATAATTTTTTATGGAAAAAGAAGTGGGATAAGGTTTTAGACTGGAACTTTAAAGAACCAAAAATAAAATGGTTTGAAGGTGCCAAACTGAACATTACCGAGAACTGCTTAGACCGCCATTTAGAGAAGAACGGCGATACCACCGCCATCATCTGGGAGCCAAACGACCCCACCGAAGACCACCGCATAATCACTTATAAACAACTGCACGAGAAAGTGTGCCAGTTTGCCAATGTGCTCAAAAATAACGGTGCAAAAAAAGGCGACCGTATTTGCATATACATGCCCATGGTGCCCGAGTTGGCCATCGCTGTTTTAGCCTGCGCCCGTATAGGTGCTATCCATTCGGTGGTGTTTGGGGGCTTTTCTGCACAATCTATTGCTGATAGGATAAAGGATGCCGAATGTAACATTGTAATAACTGCCGATGGTGGTTTCCGCGGTACAAAAGAGGTGCCTCTGAAAGGGATAATTGATGATGCGCTGGTGCAATGCCCGTCGATAAAAAAGGTGATCGTATTAACTCGCAGCCGGATGCCGGTATCCATGATAAAAGGGCGCGACGTATGGTGGGAAGATGAAATTAAAAAGGTAGAGACTCAGGGCAACCCCGATTGCCCGGCCGAGGAAATGGACGCCGAGGATATGCTGTTCATCCTGTACACTTCCGGCTCTACAGGCAAGCCGAAGGGTGTGGTACATACCTGCGGCGGTTATATGGTTTATACCGGCTATACCTTTAGCAATGCTTTCCAATACCAGCCGGGCGAGGTGTATTTTTGTACGGCAGATATCGGCTGGATAACCGGCCATTCGTATATTGCTTACGGTCCGCTTACTCAGGGCGCTACTTCGGTGATGTTTGAGGGAATACCAACCTTCCCCAATGCAGGCCGCTTATGGGATATTGTGGAGAAATTTAAAGTAAACATATTATATACCGCACCAACAGCTATCCGCTCGTTGATGAGCTTTGGCGATGATGTGGTAAAGGGGAAAGATTTCAGTTCGCTTAAAAAACTAGGCTCGGTAGGCGAGCCAATCAACGAAGAGGCCTGGCACTGGTTTGATGAAAAGATAGGCCAGGGCAAATGCCCTATTGTAGATACCTGGTGGCAGACCGAAACGGGCGGCTTTATGATATCGCCGATTGCGGGCGTTACCAAAACCAAACCAGGTTATGCCACATTGCCATTGCCGGGTGTACAGCCGGTATTGGTTGATGAGAATGGCAAAGTGATAGAAGGGAACGGCGTAAGCGGTAACCTGTGCATCAAATTCCCATGGCCAGGTATGCTACGCACCACTTATGGCGACCACGAGCGCTGCCGCACCACCTATTTTGCCACTTACGAAAACTTATACTTTACCGGCGATGGCTGCTTACGTGATGAAGACGGCTATTACCGTATTACCGGTCGTGTAGATGACGTGCTGAACGTATCTGGCCACCGCATTGGTACTGCCGAGGTAGAGAACGCAATTAACATGCACAGCACCGTTGTTGAAAGCGCCGTGGTAGGTTACCCGCACGATATAAAAGGGCAGGGCGTGTACGCCTTTGTAGTATGCCCCAACCAACACGGCGATGCTGAGCGGACCCGCAAGGATATCATGATGACGGTAGCCCGTATCATCGGTGCCATAGCCAAACCGGATAAGATCCAGTTTGTAACCGGCTTGCCCAAAACTCGCTCCGGTAAAATCATGCGCAGGATTTTGCGTAAGATAGCCGAGGGCGACACAAGTAATTTGGGCGATACATCCACCATGCTGGATCCGGCTGTAGTGGAGGAGATAAAGGCGGGGGCGTTGTAAACAGAGCCAAGAGATTAGAATCAAGAGATAAGAAGCGTCGTTCTGTTTTTTTCTTGATTCTTGTCTCTTATTTCTTGCTTCTCGTCCAAACCAATTCCATCTCCGCCTGTTCTCTTTTTATATCTAAATAAGGAGAAACAAACCATGGATAAGTTAGAATTAAAAGGCGGCTGGAACGAGCTGAAAGGGAAAATAAAACAAGCTTACGGTGACCTTACCGACGACGATTTGGCGCATGAAGAAGGCAAGGACGATGAAACCCTTGGCCGCATCCAACAAAAAACGGGTAAAACCCGAGAGCAGTTGGTAGACTGGATAAACAGCCTGTAACCGGCATAAATTTACTTAAGAATTCAACGGCCCTGCATAGCGGGGCTTTTTTATTTTTGGAACGAAGCAACGTTACACCAAAACCGGTGTCGATTACCTAAACCTATTAACGTGATAAAGTACCTCTACCTGTTTCTTTTCCTCTTCATATCTTGTTGCTCATGGGCTCAACCCAAGCTTCCTCAACTCCCCGCATCAAACGAGTTGCCTGTTATGGTTGAGCGGTTAAGATTAGATGCAAAAGTAAGTGCCGATTCCGCCGCTAAATCACTCGCCGGCTGGCACGGCTATCCCGAAATAAAGCAGAAGGGCATCAATTACTTGTTTTACTACAATGACGAACGCATCGGCAAAATCCCTTTGCGGGTACATATTCCATCTGTGTACAATGATAACAAACCCAACGCCTGTGTAATGGTATTGCACGGGGCTGTAAGCATCAGCCATTTTACAGATATAGATACCTTGGGCAATACGGATGAGGATATCCTGGTATATCCGCTAAAAACGCAGGGTTACATCATAATACAACCGATAGGTGACAAAATAAAAGGGTTTACCTGGGGAGGCCAGATTCAGCATTACGGCGAACCTTATCAATGGAATCGAACTTACGAAGTTTTAACGCGGATAGTTATCGAACTGAAGCGCGTGCTGAACATTGATGATAACAGGGTATATAGTTTTGGCCATTCAGACGGTGCGGACGGCGCAATCGGTCTCGGTGTTTACAAGCCCGACCAATTTGCCGGCGTGGTTGCATATAATACCATGTTTTATAATCTTTTCGCGCACGATTATTATATCCGTAATATTCAAAACCTGCCCCTTTACGAGGCGCATTCTGATAAGGACCAGTTGCGGCGAATAGCAGTTACCAGGCAAATAGTAGATTCAATAAAAACGTTCAGTCGGCAGGTCACTTATAAAGAATATGCAGGTTATGAGCATTACGACAAGCACCTCAGCATAGATGAACCCTTTGCAGATAAATTTATGAAAGACCTGGTGCGCAACCCTTATCAGCCAAATATTTACTAGGAAACGATGCAGAACAGCCCCTATAATTCTATCGGCTGGATGACGATTGTTGCCGATACCACATTAAATGCTGCAACATGGCACAAACCATTTGAGGTAAAGGATAAGTCCTTTTCCGAACGGGATAAAGCAAGGCACGAGTCTGACTACTATAGGCCTCTTAAAAGCGCAGCCGTTAAAGCCAATTATAACGGCAATGTGTTTACCCTCCAAACGTCCGGCATTACCGAAGCGACGCTAAAAATAAGCCCCCGGATGGTTGATTTAAGTAAACCAGTAATCGTAATAGCCAACGGCAAACAAGTTTTTAAAGGCTTTGTGAAAGCTGATAAGGCATACCTGCTAAGCAATTTCGGGGAAAATGCCGACCGCGAGGCCTTATGGGTAAACAGCATTAAGGTAAAAATAGAATAAACATCGTATTTTAGGACACTTAAGCCAAATTACAGAAACAATGCCCGAAACACCATCTTCCATTACCTCCGAGCAACCAAAAGGTAAAATAGTTTATATCGACCATTTAAAAGTGGTACTTACCGTATTAGTGATACTGCACCATGCCGTTATTACTTACGGTGCGCCGGGCAGTTGGTATTACAATGAGAAGACAACGCTCCTGGAGGCCATTGTGCCCATGACGGCTTTTGTTGCTGTTAACCAGGCATTTTTTATGGGCTTCTTCTTTTTCTTATCGGCTCTGTTTATTCCCTCATCCTATGATAAAAAGGGAGCAGGCAAATTCATCGCCGACAGGCTGCTGCGGCTAGGGTTGCCGCTGGTGTTTTATTCGTTGGTGCTTTCGCCTTTCCTAAGTTTTATGCCTTATAACTATACAGGCACCCATCCAAAAATTACTTATGCGCAATACCTGGGCGGGTTTGATAGCTGGATAGATTTTGGCGTGCTATGGTTTGTGGCCGCCTTGCTGCTGTTTACGCTGGCTTATGCTTTATTCCGCCTGTTTGTTGATGACAGAGGGATCTCAAAACCCGTACCGCCTGTAGCCAGGATCCTCGCTTTTGCCATTTGCGTTGGGGTGATAACTTACGTTGTCCGTATTGTTTTTCCTGTCGGCTGGGTATTGAAACCGCTGGGTTTCCAGTTAGCGCATTTTGCGCAATATGTAGCCATGTTTGTTTTGGGGATCATCGCCTCGCGCAGCAAATTGATAAATAATGCCGATTACGGTACAGGCAAAACCATGCGCACCATTGCGCTGTGTTTGGTGTTTATTGGCTTTCCGCTATTTTTTGTGGTACGGCAACTGGTGGGTTTCCCTGTAGAATACTATAGCGTAGGCGGACACTGGCCGAGTTTATGGTACGCAGTGTGGGAGCAATTGGTAGGCTTTAGTA
>CBFGNE010000121.1:0-8071 GCA_965649995.1 uncultured Mucilaginibacter sp. | reverse complement strand
GTAGTAGGGCTAATGTGCCTGCATGTATTCACCAGGGGAAACGAGGAAGAATTTGAACGCCTAAAAATACCGGCCATGAAATTGGGCTCGGCGTTCCAAAAGGTAAATTTCCTTCGGGATGTTAATGCGGATTACCAGGAACTGAACCGGACATATTTTCCCGGCGTTAACCTGTCTGCTTTTTCTGATGAAAACAAACGGGCTATAGAAGAAGATATCCTGCAGGAACTGAACGAGGCCTTGCATGGCATCAGGCAACTTCCCAAGTCGTGCCGTAAAGGCGTTTACCTGGCGTATGTGTATTACAAGCAACTATTCCGAAAAATTGCTAAAACGCCTGCCGAAAAGGTGATGTCTGAACGGATAAGGGTGTCTAATGGCCATAAATTCTACCTGATGTTCGATTCTTTAGTTAGGTATAAATTGGATGCGCTGTGAAAATACGATTGTGGCTTTGCAGGAAGCAGCCCGGCTACATGCTAAAGACGATGAATTAAACAGCTAAAACATTGAAAGAAAGTGTAGTGATTGTTAATACCTGTGGCCAAGCCATTGGCACAATGGATAAGATGGCGGCCCACAGGTGCGGGGTACTTCATCGTGCTTTTTCTGTTTTTATATTTAACAGCAAAGGCCAGTTATTGTTGCAACAAAGGGCTTTACACAAATACCATTCTGGTGGGTTGTGGACGAATACGTGCTGTAGCCATCCGCGCCCGGGCGAGAAAACCCTGAGTGCTGCTAATCGGCGCTTACATGAAGAAATGGGGATGAATTGCCGGCTAACCGAGTTATTTCAATTCAGCTATCGCCATGAATTTGAAAACGGGCTGATCGAAAATGAATATGACCACGTATTTATCGGCAAAAGCGATCAACTCCCCCAGCCTAACCCCGATGAAGTAGCGAGTTTCAAGTATTTGGATGCCGAATTACTAATTTTTGAATTGGCGGAGCAGCCACATCTGTATACCCCCTGGTTTAAAATATGCCTGGAACAAGTATTGGAAACATACCATCAGGTTGTTTAAAGTTGGATATGTTTATATAAGCCGACAGTAAGCAAATTATCCAAAGGGTGACGCCGCATTTAAATGCAGTGTCCGCAACTCAATAAAAGAAACTAAATTTGAACAATTAGCGGGCATTATATTTTTCACCCTGAAATGAAATCATACAAACTCATTCACCAATTAATAGACCTGGTTGCACAACTGGAAGAAGAAAACCAGGGCAGGGAGGCCTCTATTCGCGACTTTGCCGGCTTTATGCTGAATAAGGTTGGCAATGCGGCCGGAAGCACGGCTAATACCGAGGTTAGGTTTGGCGACACCGATACTGCCGCTTTGGATATTGCCTATCAGTTGGACAATAATATTAGCCGGTTGTTTGTTTTCATGAGCCGTTATGCAAAATCGTATATCAAAAAAGCTTTGGAGGGAACGCCCCTGCAAACAGCCGAAGATTTTACCGCGCTCGCTATTTTGCTTACGCACGATCATTTATCAAAAAGCGATTTGATCAGCTACAACCTGCAGGAAAAAACGTCGGGTACGGAGGTTATCAGGCGGTTGATAGCGTCGGGGTTGGTGAGGCAATGGCATGATGTAAAGGATAAGAGGAGCAAACACATCGCTATTACAGATGATGGCAGAAATTTATTATACCAGGTATTTGAACACACCAACTACGTGGGTAAGGTAATTACCGGCAAATTAACCATTGCCGAGAAGTTCACCCTGCAATACCTTTTACAGAAACTGGAAAATTTTCATTTAGAACATTATGAAAAGAAAACCATACTTAATAAAGAAGACCTTAAAAATTTAGCCGGGGAAATTTCACCTGCAAAATAATCGGCCGCATTGTTTTTCGGCACTTAAATGGCTTCCTGCCCAACAACCGGGAATCCTGCAATATTACTAAATAAAGGTTCTTCCATTTTCTGTCCTTCGGCAATGGCCCAGTTGGCCATGGCAAGTAAAACCGGGCGTAAGGCCTTCCCCGCATCAGTTAGGCTGTAGCTCACGTGTGGCGGCACAACATTCATCGATTTCCGTAAAACCAAGCCATCGGCCTCCAGTTGCTTTAAATGCTGAGCAAGCATCTTTTCTGTAATATGGGGCATTGCTTTCTTTAGTTCATTATACCTTTTTGTTCCGGATAGCAGGTGAAACAAAATAATCGGCTTCCAGTAATTGCCTATTTTTTCCATCACATACGTTACCGGGCACAATTTAAACACGTTGCGCTTGTTGAACTGGAACGTAGAAGTTTCTTTCATTTTAAACTTACTTTTTGGTGCGTACTTGTAATAAAGTAAGTTCAAATATAATTTTGATTTTAAATAAAAATGAAATTAAATGAAGAAAATCGTAATATTCGGAGCCTCCGGCGGCACGGGAAAACAGGTTGTTGCCATGGCTTTGCAACAAGGATTTGAGGTCACCACTATCATTCGTAACCCCGATGCGTTTTACATTCAGCATCCAAATTTAAAAATTGCTAAAGGTGATATCTTAGCGCCGTCGACTTTCAAAAACAAGCTACAGGGACAGGATGCCGTTATATCTTGCCTGGGCGTTCCGAAGATCCAGGAAACAACGCTCTACTCTGCGGGAATTCGCAACATCGTTCAATCGATGCAAGAGGTTGGGCTCGATCGCATCCTCTGCATCTCATCCGGTGCGCTGGATATCCCGCCGGGCAGTTCTTTTATCATGAGGTTCCTGCTCAAAAACGTACTGCAGCGCATTTATAAACCCATCTATACGGACATGCGGCTTATGGAAGATACCTTAAAAGCATCGGGCCTAAATTGGACCATCGTGCGCGCGCCTAAGCTTACAGACGGCAAAAATAAAGGGCGCAACCGCAACATTACCGGGCAGCCGTTGAAGGGAATCCCACAAATATCGCGTGCCGATCTGGCTGGCTACCTGCTTGAGCATTTGGACGACCTATCCGTTTTTAAACAAACGGTTGATGTTGCTTATTAATTGGCAAAGCTTTTAATTGCAGTTATCAAATGGTGCCTGCCCAGGCCTTTTTACTAGGCTCATTCGCAATTCTTTCCAACGCTCGTGAACTTTGCCCATTGGCAAACCGGCATGTTCAATGCCATATCCAATAACCGTTTTTCGAAGCCAAAAAGAGAGAAAGGCGTTCGGTTACCATGTACCCACGCCCTCCTCTCTTTTCCTATTATCTGCTAAGCCATACGGCTCGCATTCCCGTATTTTCTATGAATATTTAACAGCAGTAAGATTATTTCAAGGCATCTAAAATGGGTGTCTTTAAACCGGAAAGCGTTTTCTGACCGGGCTTAATCAACTCCAGTACTTCAATTTCGTTCTTCCCTGTTTTTAACCATTCTGCCGGCACATAAAGCGTTTGCTGCGGGCCAATGTTCCAATAACGGCCAAGGTTATGCCCATTGATCCATACGATGCCTTTGCCCCAGTTACTCATATCCAGATAGGTATCTGCAACCCGCGTTAAACTAAAGCTGCCGCTCTTCAATGCAGGCTGGCTGGTTGGCTGTTTACTTACTTTTGATTTAACTTTGGTAATAGTATTAAAAGGCAAGCTGTATATCTGCCAGTTTTTTACCTCCTGACCTGCTAATACCACGTTGCCGGTTATGCCTTTTTTGTTTTTAAGCAGATATGGGCCAAAGTTAATGCGGCCAAGATTCTCTACCAGTATATCAAGCACCACTTTGCCTTTTGGCAGGTTGATTTGAACACTGTCCTGCTTTAATCTCCTGTCGAGTATGGCAACGCGTTTTCCGTTAACGTAAACCAGGCCGTAGTCGGCCAGGCCGTTAATTTTTAGCACGCCCGATTTACTTCCGGTTAAGGCGGTTCGGTACAAAACAAAGCCATAATCCTGATTCAGATCCTCAAATGTAAGCGGCTTCTTGCTTAGCTGGGCGCCCGGCAGGCGGCTAAACACACTTGCCGACCGGCTAAATACAATAGGTCGAATAGCCATGGAAGGTTTCGCTGGGGGCACATCCGGCAGCGTTTGCCCGGCGGGCAGGTGCTTGGCTATAACCGCCCTAAACTTCATAAATTTATCTGTAGCGTTACCCGCCTCGTTAAGCGGAGCATCGTAATCATAGCTACTTATCTGCGGTTCATATGGGTCTTTATCATTAAAATTGGCGCCGTTCATAAAGCCACGCGTAGTACCGCCATGAAACATATACATATTGATAGAAATACCGGCCGCTAATACCGCATCCAATTTGCCCAGATAGTTTTCTGCAGGCACGGTGTGGTGTTTTGTTCCCCACCAGTCAAACCAGGCAGGATACCATTCGGCAATAAAATACGGGCCTTTGCCGGCGTAGTTGTCGCCAATTAGCTTTTTAACCTTTTTTACATCATCTATACCGTTTATAGCGGGCAGTAAACCGGGCAAATGCCCGTCTTTAATAGCAGCCTCGGGGTCGCAGGTATAAAGCTGCCCGTCAAAACCGGCCTGTACAAACATTTTCCGGTTCAGTTCCAGGTAATCTTTATCGTTGCCGTAAGAACCATATTCGTTCTCTATCTGCACCATCAAAATATTCCCGCCATGATTTACCAGTAGCGGCGATAGTTGCTTCCCAACCTGGGTAAGGTACTTTTGGTAAGCAGCAAGGTATTTGGGCTCCTTGCTACGCACTACAAGCCCTTCTTCTTTCTCCAGCCAATACGGGTAGCCGCCAAATTCCCACTCGGCACATACATAAGGGCTTGGGCGCAGTACAACCCAAAGGCCTTCCTCCTGTGCTGTTTTTACAAAGGCGGCAATATCGTTGTTGCCAGTAAAGTTGTATTGCCCCTTTTGAGGCTCGTGTACATTCCAAAACACATAAGTACCAATGGTATTAAGGCCCATGGCCTTAGCCATCCGCATACGTTGCCGCCAGGCTTCGCGTGGTACCCGGGTGTAGTGCATTTCACCGGAGATGATCTGCAGCGGTTTGCCATCAAGTAAAAAAGCGGTATCGCCAAGCGAAAATGTGTGGTTTCCCTGTTGTGCCTGTACACCGGCCGAAACAGAGAGGAAAACCGAAAGCAAAATGAGTTTTAAAAATTTCATAGTACGAGAGAGAAAGTTGATTATATAAAGATGAATTTGAGTCGATTATTTTACGGTGAGTATTAGTGATACAGGTTTTAAACCGGGCGAACTTGCAAGCACGTGTATGTTACCGGGAGAGCCATTTGTTTGGATAAACGCCAGTAAGCGGCCGTTGAACGCCTTTCTTTGCGAACCTTTGTAATCTTCGTGGCTTGTGGTGCTTCCGCTTTCGAGCCCTATGAGTTTGCCGGGACCGCTTACGGCTACCGTTATTTCGTTAGCGGCATTAAAAACCGGGTTGCCGTTGCTATCGGTTATAAATATCTCTACCTGGCTTAACCCCTTTGTTTTGGCAGTAAACAAGCTATTGTCGGGCACGGCTTTAAGCTGGCTGGCCTCGGCGGAGGTTTTTATAGTATTGCTGCAAACCTCAATTCCGTTATTAAAAGCTTTAACTACCAGTTCCCCCGGCTGATAATCAACCTGCCACGATGGTACACGCCCCGGGGTTGCCCCACGCGCTTGCTTGCCCAGCGAACGGCCATTTAAGAAAAGTTCCGCCTCCTGGCAATTAGTGTAGCAATCTATCTTTATTTTGCTACCCGGTTTCCAGTTCCATACGGGTAAAGCGTTGCGGTGGCTCCAAATCCCCCTGTCATCGGCACTGGTAATTTCGCGTGCGCCTATATATACCATTGGCTTATCGGCCCATAAACTTTGCCTGTAAAAATATTCGGGCTTTTTAAAACCTGCCAGGTTTATCAGCCCGGCGCCGTTACTCCGTTGCGGCCATTTACCAGCTTCGCCAAGGTAATCTATGCCTGTCCACAAGTATTGCGCAGAAATGTACTCGTTACTGTCAACCGCATTCCAGGCCTGTTGTGCCATGCCGTTCTCGCTGCCATAAATAATCCTGTTGGGATATTTTTTATGATCATCAGCATAGCGGTACTCCTGGTAATTATAGCCTACCACATCTAACTCATCGGGGTACCCTACCTCGTTAGACATTACCACGCCTGCAAGCGCTGCGGTTACCGGCCGTGTTTGGTCTACTGCCTTTACCGCGTTCGCCAATTGCCTGGCTATGGGTGTAAGCCCACTTGCAGCGGGGTGATCGGGCAGGTACCCCTTACCATAAATTTGCGGGTTACGCCCTGTGTTAAGTACTTCGTGGGTGTATGGGTCATTGGGGTAATCTATTTCGTTACCGATGCTCCACATAATGATAGACGGATGATTACGGGCACGTAACACCATATCGGCCACGTCCCTATTGGCCCATTCTTTAAAATACTCGTGATAGCCGTTTTTAGCTGGTGTACCCACATTCCAGCCGGCTACCCATTTGTTTTTACCTATCTCCCACTCGTCAAAGGCTTCATCCATCACCAAAAAACCCATCTTGTCGCATAGGTCATACAGGTAATCGGCATGCGGATTATGGCTCAGCCTTAACGAATTTACGCCAGCTTCTTTTAAAATGTTCAACCGGCGTACCCACACTTCCGACGGTACTGCTACGCCTAAGGCACCTGCATCATCATGAATGCAAACGCCTTTCAGTTTTGTACTTTGTCCGTTGAGGAAAAAGCCCTTATCCTTATCAAATTTAATGCTGCGGATGCCAACCGATTGCGTTACAGCGTCTATTTCCTTACCATTACTGATAATGGAAACCCTGAGCTTGTACAGGTCAGGTTTATCAGCGCTCCATAACCGGGGCGTGGTAATAGTATGGTTAAACTCAACAAACTGCTTTTCTGCTTTTAGCTTTACAGGCTTTTGTAGTGCTGCCACTATCTTGTTATTATCATTGTAAAGGCAGGCTTTAACAATAACTTTGGTTAAAGGGCCGGCGCTTTTTGTGATAGCGGCTTTCACGTTTATTTCGGCTTTAGCGGCCGACACTTCAGGGGTGGTAAATGCAACATCCCAATTACCGATATGCACCAGGTGTTTAACAATGAGGTAAACATTACGGTAAATGCCCGAACCGGTATACCAGCGCGAATCTGCAAAATCGCTGTGGTCGGCTTTTACAACAATCGTATTATTACCTTTTAAGTTAAGGTACGGGGTAAGCTCGTATTGGAAAGAAATGAAGCCATTTGGGCGCTTGCCCAGCAAATGGCCGTTTATCCAAACCTCGCTATTTTTGTAAACGCCATCAAAATAAATAAACACCTGTTTGCCCTGCCAGCTGCCGCTGCCCGCGAAACTTTTTTTATACCAGCCAATTCCACCGGGCAAATAGCCTGTGGCACTGGCCCATTGGTTGCTAAACGGCTCTTCAATGCTCCAATCGTGCGGCAGGCCTACAGCTTTCCATTCCCTCTCTGCATCTACGCTTTTTACGCCTGCCGGGATATCACCTTTATGGAAACTCCAACCTGAGTTAAATAAAGCCGGTGCCCATTTATCCTGCGCCTTCAATACGCTAAATGGCAGCATAAAAACCATTAGCGCAATAATAAGGAAGGTCTTATTTTTCATATCAGTGAAAGGTTATATACTCTTTTTGATAGGGCCGGTGATGGTAACGACCGATCGGCCCGGAATTACACTACTGCTGCCCGATACTTTCCCGGCTTGTAGTTCGGCACTTTGTGATGTTATATATGAGGTAGCAAATTGCACATTTGCTGTACCTGTGTTTAACTTTATGGTTACATCGTTGGCAGATGGATTGATGATAACCAGCGTTAAAGCCTTATCTTTTTTAAACGCAGATACAAGCAGTTTGGTAGCCGAACCGGAAGATACATGAGCATCCACGCGGATGGCACCCGGCCTTACAAAGCGGCTATAATTGCCAAGTGCCCATAGCATTTTGCTGCTGTAAAAATTCCCGTCGGTTTTATTTTTATCTATGTAGATCAGCCCGTCCTTATAATCGTAAGGAGAGATCGCGGTCCACCATTGCCATGCCGACGCGTTAGCTACTGCCAAATCGGTGTGAATTACTGATGCGAGGTACAGCGCCGCGTTAATT
>CBFGNE010000120.1:0-8077 GCA_965649995.1 uncultured Mucilaginibacter sp. | reverse complement strand
CTCGAACAAGTCGAAAAAATCTGCCGTACTGGAACAGCTTAAGGCAGCTACAGAAGTGGTACAGAAAGATGCGCCCGAAAACTACATTTCGGAAGCTGAACGTTTGTACGGGTTGCGTAATGAGCTTAATGTGTACGTTGCCGCGCTGCATGAGAAGTATCCTTTTGGCTACTCGCTGTTCGATCTGTTTACGCAATACAGCCAGTTGCCGCAGGGTACCGATGCTGTTAGCTTCCCATCAGAAACCATACAAACGCTTACACCGGAACATATTATAAAGTGGCGCGATGTGGCTACCGATCTGCAAGCGGCAGGCTCATTGATCGGCAGCGCTAAAGGCCATTCGCTCGAAGCTATCAATACACAGCAATACACCTTGCAACTGAAGCAGGAATCGGGCCGTTTGATAGACGAGCTGTTGTGGTTGCTAAAACTGTTAAGCACGCATACCGATATTACAAGCGATATTTTAAAGGTAGGCGGGTTAGTAAACAACAAGGAACAGGAGGAGCACTTAACCACATTAGCCGGGCTGCTTAATAACACCGAAGATTTCCCCGCATCGCTGATGCAAGTGGATGCGCCGGAACAATACCTTGCGCAGGTAATAGGTATAGCGGCACACGGCAAACAACGTGATACGTTACGAAGCGAACTGCTTGCCCGTTTTCAGAAGGAGATATTAAACTTCCCGGCCGCCCAAACTTTAAGCGAATGGAATATTGCAGCCGATAAATGGTTTTTGCCCCGCTGGATGAAACAACGGGCCTTACTCAAAAACCTGTCGAGATTATCGTTGTCCGGCGCGATAGTAAACTGCGATGTGCCCGCTATTTTGCAAAAGGTGATAGCCTACCGCGAAGAACAGGATATAATTGATAAAGCAACCTGGCTGCCGCCCATGCTGGGTTTTATGTGGCAAAACGGCGAATGCAATTGGGATAAAATTGCCGGTAGCTGCGGGCAAATTATACAAATGAACCGAACGGCTGCCAGCCTTGTGGGTACTGCCGGTTTAAAACAATGGCGAACAGACTTAGCCAACGAATTTTCTGAAGGAAGCAAAGCATATACAACAGAACATAAAAAACTGCTGGCAGATTACCTGCAAACCGTAAACAAAATAAACGAGGCCGAAACCGTACTCGCTAACCTGTTAGGGATAGATTTTGCCACGATACAAAGCATTGCGATCGATTGGAAAAGAGAACTTTCAAAAACCGCAACCGGCTGGCTCCAACATTTAGACGAGTTAAAGGATTGGTACAACTGGCTGGCAGTAAAGGAGCGGGCGCTGGAAACGGATTTAGAACCATTGATAACTGCTTTTGAAAATGGCGCGGTACAAAGCGCGGATATCGTAGTGCAGTTTGAGAAAGGGCTTTACCGCTCGGCAGCAGAATATATAATCGAACGTACGCCGCAACTGGCGACGTTCAATTCCAGTTTATTCCAGGAGAAAATAAAACGGTTTAGGGAGATCAGCACAAACTTTGAAAAACTAACCAAACAGGAGCTTTATGCAAGGCTGGCGGCACGCATACCATCATTTACGCAGGAGGCGTCCCAAAGTTCGGAAATCGGGTTGCTGCAGCGCACCATACGCAACAACGGTAGGGCGATGTCTATCCGTAAAATATTTGACGGTATCCCCAACCTGTTGCACCGCCTTACACCCTGCATGCTGATGAGCCCAATATCGGTGGCCCAATATTTTGATGCCGACAGTGTAAAATTCGATCTGGTGGTATTTGATGAGGCATCGCAAATGCCTACCTGCGAAGCTGTAGGCGCTATAGCCCGCGGTACCACGGTAATTGTAGTGGGCGACCCTAAACAAATGCCGCCCACCAACTTCTTCTCCACCAATAACGTCGACGAAGAAAATATTGACAAGGAGGACCTGGAAAGTATTTTAGATGATTGCCTTGCGCTATCCATGCCATCGCACCACTTATTGTGGCACTACCGCAGCAAACACGAAAGCCTAATTGCTTTTAGCAACGCCAAATATTACGATAATAAACTCCTCACCTTCCCATCTACCGATGATATTGTAAGCAAGGTATCCTTTGTGCAAGTGGAGGGCCATTACGATAAGGGGAAATCGCGGCAAAATAAGTTTGAAGCAAAGGCCATTGTTGATGAAGTGATCCGCAGGTTATCAGACCAAACCCTGTCGCAACGAAGCATGGGTATTGTAACCTTTAGTTCGGTACAGCAAACCCTGGTAGAGGACTTGCTGACGGATGTATTTAAGCTTCGCCCCGACCTGGAGCGCATAGCGCTGGAATGCGCGGAGCCCATCTTTATAAAAAACCTGGAAAACGTGCAGGGAGATGAGCGCGACATCATACTGTTCTCGATAGGGTACGGCCCCGATGAGAACGGAAAAGTTAGCCTCAACTTTGGCCCGCTAAACCGCGAAGGCGGATGGCGCAGGCTGAATGTGGCGGTATCACGGGCGAGGTACGAAATGAAAGTGTTCTCTACCCTTACATCGGATCAAATAGACCTTAACCGTTCCGGAGCCGAAGGCGTTGCAGGGCTTAAAGCATTCCTGGCCTACGCCGAGAAGGGTAAAACAGCGTTGCCGGTAAGGGCCGTTGTTAAAGGCTGGCAGGAAGCCTCTTTTGAAAACCTGATAGCCGTTGAATTGCGAAAACAGGGCTACGAAGTACACACGCAAATAGGCTGCTCGGCCTACAAAATAGATCTGGCCATTGTAGACAAAGGCAATCCTACCGGCTACATACTGGGGGTGCTTACCGATGGCAAAAGCTACCAAAGTGCTAAAACATCCCGCGACAGGGAGATAGTACAAGTAGATGTATTGAGACTACTGGGCTGGAACATCCACAAAATATTTTCTACCGAGTGGTGGGAAAAGCCGGACAAAGTTATCAGCGGCATTGTAGCAGCCATACGCCTTGCCGAAGAAAATAAAAGCAAAGTACCGGCACCCGCTGCATCAAAGCCCACGCCGCCGCCTGTCGAAAACGACTTGCTTAAATTGGGCAATATGCTGCCACCCTCACCCGTTAGGGCCGCATCGGCCAGAGCGGCGGTATTCTACGAGATTAGCCAGCTGGATGCCGTGCAGGTGTCGTCGGCAGAGGATTTCTTTTTGCCGCAAAGCCGGGGGAGAATAAAAGCGCAGTTGTTTAACGTTTTGCAAGCCGAGGCACCCATCAGCAAAAACCTGCTGAGCAAGCGGGTACTTGCCGCCTGGGGAATCTCCCGCATGGGGGCAAGGATAAGCACCCATTTTGAAGGGTTCTTCACTCAAATGAACGTGGCGCAAACCGGCCAGGGGCAAAATACTTTCTTTTGGAATAACGAGCAACGTCCTGATAATTATAAGATCTACCGTATTCCGCTCAACGATATGCAAAAGCGGGATGCTGATGACCTGCCTGCCGAAGAAATTGCCAATGCCGTAAAAGATATCCTAACAAATCAAATAAGCCTCGCTAAAACCGACCTTGTGCGCGAGACGGCTAAAATATTTGGTTTTGCCCGCATAGGAACCAATGTAGAGCTTGCTATGCTTGCCGGTATTAGTAAAGCTGTTGAATTAGGCTATGCTGTGATCAAAGACGGGCGGATAGCAGTTGTAGCGTAAAAGCATATCCATTGGCAAACCGAACATCCTCCGGTTTGCCGATTTGGAAGGGGATGGCCTTGAATAGCTTACCTTAACACCCGGTTTACGGGGTTTATAAGGTATCCACCCTGCGCGAAAATGACGTGTGGGCAAGTGGGAAAACGCTTCTTGAGCCTAACTTGTAAAGTACAGTTTAGGTAAACAATGCATGTTGTAATCGAGCCCGTCATTCGCAGGAGGGATTGAGCGGGGAAGCCGCCTGCGCGAGAGGGATTCGAGCGACAGAAAAGGCAGCCGAAGCAAAGCGTAGCCCGGCAAAGCCCGGCCGCTTCTACCGGCGGGGCTGCCATAATATTTCTTATTGTTTACTAACAGGGAAAATACACCCCACCAGGCACTCCCCCCCGGGGGCTAGCAAACCCGGCAAAAGTGCCAAAATCTCCACTTTGTGGAAAAGCTGAAATTACGCTGGATTTACCACAGAAAAACACCGAAAAAACGCAGAAAAACGCAGATTTTTGCACATTGCATTTTTGCTGTACGAAACTGTACGAGATTGTGCGAAACTGTACGAACTTGTGCGAAGCTGTGTGAAACTGTACGAGATTGTACGGAAATAAATTTTCGTACAGTTGTGTTAGTTTCTGTCGGCCAAAAACGGCGTTTCGTCTGCCTTTGGCACCTCTCCATCTATCGCATTTTCAAATATGGTTATATATTTGTTTATTGCGTTGCAAAATTCCCTGCGCTTTTGCTAATAGCTCATAACCAATTATGTTAAACAAATAAATTGATTGTTGAAAAGACGATAAGTGCTTATCGCCGCGGTTTGCTATTGATAAATTAAAAACACCATTAATCACTTATAAAACTTAAAGAAATGATCAAAAAACTGTTAACTACCTCGGCTTTTGTAATTGTTATTATAACCGCCTGTTTCGCCACAGACATAACCGGTAAGTGGACCGGAAAAATTATGGACCAATACGATATTGCCTATGATTTTAAGGTGGATGGCGAGAAATTAACCGGCTCTACCACTGGCCCCGAAGGCAACGTGATCACCGTTGACGACGGCGTTATAAAAGGCGACGACCTTTCTTTTAGCATCAAGTTTATGGATAACACCGTGAAAATTACCGGCAAAGTTAAAGACGACACTATTACACTTACATTTCCCGGCATGAATGGCGGCGAACCCATGACTGTAATCCTAAAAAAGGCAAAATAATTACACCACGTTATACCAAAAAAGGGTAGCCCGCTAAACGTGGGCTACCCTTTTTTTGTTTATGCCCCTGTTTATTTATGCTTGCTTCCCATAAAAAATACCAGTTCGCCACCGTTCATAATTTCCTTATGAGTTATGGTGAGCCCGGTTAATGGTTTGCCGTTCAGTGTCATTTTTTGGATGTAAACGTTCTTTTCGCTTTGGTTTTTTACCGTGATGGTAAATGTTTTGCCGCCGCCTACCTGTATCTTAGCGTTGTTAATGGCCGGGCTGCCAATGGCGTAATCGTTTGATGCAGGCGCAACCGGGTAAAAGCCCAGCGTGCTAAAAATATACCATGCGCTCATTTGGCCGGTATCGTCGTTACCACCCAAACCATCCGGAGTTGGTTTGTACATCCGGTTCAGTATCATACGGATGCGTTCCTGCGTTTTCCATGGCTTATCCGTCCAGTTGTACAGGTAGGCCACATGGTGCGATGGCTCGTTGCCATGTACATAGTTGCCGATGATGCCGTCGCGGGTAATGTCCTCGGTTTCGGCAAAGTATTTATCGGGCAATTCCATGGTGAAGAGCGAATCGAGGTAGCGCACAAAGCGTTTATCGCCGCCCATCAGTTTTATCAAACCTTCGGGATCCTGCGGGGCAAATAGGGTATAATTCCAGGAATTCCCTTCTATAAACCCTTCATTAATAGTACTCAGTGGGTCGAACTTGGCGCGGAAGGTACCGTTGGCCAATTTAGGGCGCATAAAGCCTGCCGACGGATCGTATACGTTTTTATAGTTCTCGCTGCGTTTGATGAATTCGTTATAGATATCCATCTTGTTCAGTTTTTTGGCCATTTGCGCTATCGCCCAGTCGTCATAAGCATATTCTAAGGTATTGGATACTGATACGCCGGTTTTTTCATCGGGAATATAGCCTTTGTCGATGTACTCGCCAATGCCCTCGTAACTCCGGTGGCGGGCGGTGGCTACGGCAGCATCCAGAGCCTTATTGGCATCAAAGGGGGCGTTACCTTTTACAACAGCATCTGCCAAAACAGATACGCTGTGGTAGCCGCTCATACACCAGTTTTCGTTGCCGCTGTTGCTCCAAACGGGCAGCATATGCTCGGGGCTTTGGTCGTAATGCACCAGCATCGATTTCACCATATCGGCATTGCGTTGCGGCTCGATGATATTAAACAGTGGGTGTAGTGCACGGTAAGTATCCCACAGCGAGAAGGTAGTGTAGTTAGTAAAACCATCCGCCTTATGGATGTTCTGGTCGATACCTTTGTACTGCCCGTCCACATCCATATACACTGTTGGATTAATCATGGTATGGTACATCGCGGTATAAAAGTCCTGCTTTTTGGCTACGCTACCGCTAATCGTAATTTTTTCTAAAGCGGTTTCCCAAAGTGCCTGTCCGTCGGTTTTTACCTTGTCGAAATCCCAGCCCGGTACTTCTGCAAGCATATTGGCCATAGCGCCATCCATACTCACTGGCGAGAGGGCAAATTTTATTTTTATTTTTTCGTTTTCTTCGGTCTTAAAATCGAAATATGCACGAATTTGCTTGCCGGCAATCTCGGGAAAATTTTTTGTTTGGTTAAATTTACCCCAAAAGCCTCCGTAAACCTGTCTCTTCTCATACTTTTTAAACCCATACTGGCTGAATTTTTTATTGAATGCCATGGCAAAGTACAGGGTACGTGTACGTGCCCAGCCATTGGTTTGGCGATAACCTACCAGGGTACTGTCGTTTAATATTTTTACATACGTCCAAACGGTTTTATCAGGGTAGTTGTAGATGCCGGCCATCAGATCGAGGATAATATGCGATTGGTCTGATTTTGGGAAGGTGTACTGGTGAAAACCCACTCGCGCGCTGGTTGTCATCTCCGCGGTGATATTGCTTTCATCCAGTTTTACTTTGTAGTAGTTGGCTTCGCTTATCTCGTTGGCATGCGAAAACGCCGAGCGGTAGCCGCTGCCCGGTTTATCTGCCGTGCCAGGGTTTAGTTTTAATGCACCAACGGTCGGCATGATCAAAAAATCGCCCAGGTCCGAATGCCCGGTGCCGCTGAAATGTGTATGGCTAAAGCCTACGATGGTTTTGTCGTCGTACTGGTAACCGGCGCAGTATTTATAAACATCGGGGTTATACTTCCCGTTTAGTTCGTAGCTTGGGGTATCCGTTTCGGGGCTTAGCTGCACCATACCAAAGGGGACGGTTGCACCCGGGTAGGTATGCCCCATACGCTGTGTGCCGATGATAGGCTTTACATATTGTACTAATTTTTCGTGGGCGGGGGTTTGAGCGGAGGCCTTAAAGCCGGCCAAAAGTAGTATGGCTGCTAATAATTTTTTCATTAGTGGGCGATGTTGTACGATCAGTAAAACAATTTAATGGAAGCAAATATAAAATCATATCTTGGTTAACCGTATTTAATTACATCTTCGATAGCTAAATATTGCCATTATGGCGCAATTGCGCACCTTTGTAACATCGGTATGGCTTTTGTTATCTAATATTTACATTAACATCACCAAAACTAAAAAAAACAACACATGAAAAAACTATTCTTCGCGCTCGCTATTATGGTAGGCGCAATGTCGTTAAGCTCGTGCAGTTACAACAGCATGGTTACGGCCGACGAAAATATAAAAGGCAAATGGGGACAGGTAGAAACCCAATACCAACGACGTGCCGACCTCATCAAAAATTTAGTAGCTACCGTAAAAGGCGAAGCAAACTTTGAAAAAAGCACGCTTACTGAAATTGCTGAAGCACGCGCCAAAGCCACATCGGTACAGGTGGACGCTAGCACGCTTACACCCGAAAGCATTCAGAAATACCAGGAAGCGCAAGGGCAGTTAAGTACTGCATTAGGCAGGTTGCTTAGTGTTACCGAAAATTATCCTACGCTTAGGGCAAACGATGCTTTCAGGAATTTGCAAACACAACTTGAGGGTACAGAAAACCGCATAAGCGTTGCTCGTAAGGATTTTAACGAAGCCGTACAAGCTTATAACAGCAAG
This sequence comes from uncultured Mucilaginibacter sp., assembly GCA_965649995.1. Taxonomy (GTDB): domain Bacteria; phylum Bacteroidota; class Bacteroidia; order Sphingobacteriales; family Sphingobacteriaceae; genus Mucilaginibacter. The sequence goes on along the minus strand of CBFGNE010000120.1, from coordinate 207 downwards.
ATCCGTTCATTCCCTGCAAATATTACAGCAAAGATGTTCGGGTTTAAAGAAAAGGGCTACTTCCAAGCAGACCAAGGAGCTTCAAAAGCACCAGACATCAACTTTGATACCGATACTAAAAAAGAAGAGTCGAAGTAATTACCACAGCCCATGGCCAAGCATGGCTTAACCCATGGGCTGTATATATTAGAGATAACCTTAAACATA
>CBFGNE010000119.1:0-8078 GCA_965649995.1 uncultured Mucilaginibacter sp. | reverse complement strand
TTTACGCCTGGCAGGTGCTGAATAAAAAAGCCTTAAAAAGCGAGCCGTACAGCCCGAGCCCGCGTTATTTCTTACAAAGGGTAATTGTTGCACCCGAAACGTTTATGTATGGCAACATTAACGGCTCGTTTAACAACTGGGCAGGGATGGGTAATTGGATAAACGAAAAACTTTTATTTAAACGCGGTGATGTGTCCGCGCCTACAGTAGCGTATTTAGCAGAGCTTACAAAAGGTATAACCGACCCCAAACTAAAAGCGCAAAAGGTGTATGAATACATGCAGCAAAAAACGCATTATGTTAGCGTGCAGGTAGGTATAGGCGGGTATCAACCCTTTTTAGCCTCGGAGGTGGATAGGACGGGTTATGGCGACTGTAAGGCACTGGTAAACTATACAAAAGCTTTGTTGGATGCAGTGGGCATAGAATCGTGGTACTGTATTGTTAATGCCAACCATGATTATAAGATAAGTTTTGCTACCGATTTTGCCAGTATGGGCCAGGCAAACCATGTTATACTTTGCCTGCCTTTTAAAAATGATACAACTTTTTTGGAGTGTACCAGTCAAAAAATACCCTTTGGTTTTTTAAGCGATTTTACGGATGACCGTACGGTACTTGCTTGTACCCCGCAAGGAGGGAAACTGATGCACACGCCTGCTTATAGCGCCCAGGCAAACCGACAGGAACGTAAGGCGGTTTTCGTCATTGACAGTAACGGTTTACTTACCGGCAGCATTAATACAGTTTTTAAGGGCATACAATACGATAACCGCGAAGATATGCTGGACGAACCGGCCACCGAACAGCGTAAGATGTTCCCGAAATTTTACCCGGTTATTAATAACCTCGACATTGAGAGCTATAACTTTAAGCAGGAAAAACAGCAGTTGCCGTCCATTACAGAAGACATCAAATTAAATGCCCGCGATTTTGCTACCATGGATAACGGTAAGTTCTATTTCTCGCTAAATCCTTTAAACCGCACTGGCCGTGCGCCACGGGATGTGCGCAACCGCGTAACTCCTTTATATATTAACCAGGGTTATACCGATGATGACGAAATAACTTACAAACTACCTACCGGCTACAAACTGGAGTTTAACCCGATGGATTTATCGCTGGATAAACCGTTCGGCAAATTCACGGTAACGATGTCTGTTAATGGCGATCAGCTAAAGTTTAAAAGGCACCTACAACTTAAAGAAGGCACTTACAACAAAGAGCTTTACAGCGAACTGGTGGATTTTTACCAAAAGATAGCGGATGCCGATAATTACAATGTGTCCCTGGTTAAAAACTGATCAGCTGAAGATGATGATGCCCAGGATAATGCCTACAATCATGATGATATAAAGCATGATCTCGGTACCGGCAAAACGCTTGTATTTAGTCCAGAAAGAGTAATCTTGTTTGGGTTTTTCCATACAGTCACAAAAATATACAAATTATAATAGGATGAATATAAAAGAAGAGGAAGAGATAAAGAAGGAGTTTCAACTGGAGCGCGTAATCCTGTTCAGCGATGCGGTTTTTGCAATCATTATTACCATAATGGTGTTAGAGATAAAACTCCCCGAGGGGCTGCGCCATGCCGAAAGGAAAGAAATAAAGCATGCTTTGTTTGAATTGGCGCCAAGGCTTTTCGGGTATGTTACCGCTTTCTTTTTTGTAGGGATGTTTTGGCTAAAACACCTTAAAACATTCAGCTATTTAAAAGATTACAGTAAAGGGCTCATCATCTGGAATTTAGTATTCCTCTTCTTTATTTCGCTATTTCCGTTCGGCGTTTCGGTAATGACAGAAACCTTAGGACCAAGCAACACGATAGGTATCTTTATCTATTTTAATGTAATAGCATTCAGTATACTGGGGCAAACTCTGTTAACGCGGTACCTAATCATGAATGCAGCTACCCTTTGTATTAAACCGAATCAAATAGAAACCAATTTACAATGGAAGGTGCAGCGCATGAACTTCGTGACGCTGCCGTTGTTATTTGCTTACGTTGCATCATTTGTTTATTACGAAGTAAACACTCAATTTATTAGCTTTGGTTTTATCGTTTGGGCCTTGGTAATGACCCGGTTGCGCCGTAAATATTACCCGGGAGATACCAACGATGAGCCGATAATAAAAAGGTTGTTTGCCTCACGGAAACGTAAACCCACAATTACTACGCCCCTCGCTGAAACAGTAACTGAGTAATTTACTTAGTTTCCCGAAGCGGTAAGTGCGGGTTCTGACACCGAGCCTGCGCGGGAGAAGTATTGGTATATACCATTATCGTGAAGTTTTACAATAACTACACCCCGGCGGGTGCTGGCATGTACAATATAGCCGTTTTGCAAATATACGCCTACGTGGCTAAACTGTTTGCCATCAAAATCGAAGAACACCAGATCGCCTTCTTTTAGTTCTTCCTCGTATTTGCGTTTGATGCTGTTTACCTGCATGGCGCAAGTACGCGGAACAGGTGTATCATAAACCTGCAATTGCAGCAAAAACACCAGGCCCGAGCAATCGATGCCATCCTTATCCAGGCCACCAAAGCGGTAAGGTGTACCCATCCATTCATCAATAAAGCTGTACAGCCTGCCGTTTTGTATATCGTTACGTTTTTGGCCCATTAAAGCGGCGTATTTATCGGCAATTTCCTTGTCTGGTTTTACCATAATGTACGGTCCGCGGCGCACAGGTACTGAGAACTGCCCGTTGCTATTCCTAACCGTTAGTTTACGCGAATGGCAGCTTAAAAGTACTACGGCAGCAAAAATGAAGGCTAAATTGGTATAGCGTTTTAAAAACATGCACTAAAGATATTGTTAAAGGCAAAAACGTTATAGGAGATGTTATAAACATATTAACAGATGAGCGCATTGATGTGCAGATTTCAAATGTGCAGGTTTGCAGATTACACGCAAAATAAAATCGCCTGCACCGGACTGCTCAAGTCAAATCTGAACATCTGAAATTTGCACATTCGCACATCTTCTATCCTTTTATCACCCGTTGTATCTCATCCAATTTCATCAACGCCTCCACCGGGGTAAGGGTGTTTACATCCAGGTTGTTTAGTGTGTCGCGGATCTTCACCAACACGGGGTCATCTATGGAGAACATCTGCATTTGTACGGCCTGCTTTTGAACTTTGCGGATACTTTCCTTAATATGTTCCCCGCCTGTACGCTCGTTTTCCAGTTTTTTTAATATCTCGTTGGCGCGGCTTAGCACTTTTTGAGGCATCCCCGCAAGCTTGGCCACGTGGATACCAAAGCTATGCTCGCTGCCGCCCGGCACCAGCTTGCGCAGGAAAATGATCTGCTGCCCAACCTCTTTTACCGATACATTAAAATTTTTGATGCGGTTGAAACTATTGCTCAACTCATTCAACTCGTGATAATGCGTTGCAAACAGGGTTTTCGCGCGGGCCGTGGTTTGATTATGAAGATATTCGGCTATAGACCATGCGATAGAGATACCATCGTATGTAGAAGTGCCGCGGCCTATCTCATCTAACAGAATAAGGCTTCTGTCTGATAAATTGTTTAAGATGCTGGCCGTTTCGTTCATCTCCACCATAAAGGTTGACTCGCCGGAGGACAAGTTATCCGATGCCCCTACCCTTGTAAATATCTTATCAACCAAACCTATTGAAGCAGCTTTAGCGGGCACAAAGCAGCCCATCTGCGCCATCAGCACAATAAGCCCGGTTTGCCTAAGCAGGGCCGATTTACCCGCCATGTTTGGCCCGGTAATAATGATGATCTGCTGCGAATCCGAATCGAGCAATACATCATTGGTAATGTATTCCTCGCCAAGTGGCAGGTTTTTTTCTATCACTGGGTGCCGGCCGCCCTTAATATCCAGCACACGGCTGTCGTTCACGTTCGGCTTTACGTAATAGTTTTTTATGGAGATGGCAGCAAAGTTAAGCAGCACATCCAAACGGGCAATCAGCTGCGCGTTCAGCTGTATAGGTTTAATGTATTCTGCAAGTTCATACAGCAGATCATTAAACAGCTTGGTTTCCAGTCCCAATATCTTTTCTTCGGCGCCTAATATCTGCTCCTCGTATTCTTTAAGTTCTGGCGTTATGTAACGCTCCGCGTTAACCAGCGTTTGCTTGCGGATCCATTCCGTTGGCACCTTATCCCGGTGGCTGTGGGTAACTTCGAGGTAATAACCAAAAACGTTATTGAACGATACTTTCAACGACGGAATGCCTGTAGCTTCTGCCTCGCGTTTTTGTATCTCCAGTAAATAACCTTTTCCGCCAAAGGCTATTTTACGCAGCCTGTCCAGTTCCTCGTTAATACCTTCGTTCATCACCGAACCTTTTACCATCATTACAGGTGGCTCGGGGTGCAACTCGCGGGCTATTCTTTCGCAGATGGTGGCGCAGGGGTTTAGTTGTTCGCCTATAGCCCTCAGCGGCTCACTTTCAGATGCTTCTGTTATTTTTTTTATTTCGCTAATGGCCAGTAGAGCTTTTTTAAGCTGGCAAACCTCGCGCGGATTGGCCCGTTGCAAGCCTATTTTTGAGATAAGCCTCTCCAGGTCGCTTATCTGGCGGATGTATTGTTGCAGGGTTTCGCGCAGCTCTTCCTCTGCAATAAAATATTCTACCACACCCAGACGGTCGTTTATAGGCTTTATTTCCTTCAGCGGCATCACTATCCAGCGGCGCAGCAAGCGAGCGCCCATGGGTGAGCAGGTATGGTCGAGTACATCAACAAGTGTTTTCGCATTCTCGTTATGAGAACCTACCAGTTCCAGGTTACGTATACTGAACCGATCCAGCCACAAATACCGGTCTTCCTCTATTCTGCCAATAGCGCTGATGTGTTGCAGGTTGCGGTGCTCGGTCTCGTTGAGGTAATGCAGGGCAACGCCTGCTGCCACAATGCCCAAATTCAGCTTATCAATACCAAATCCTTTTAAGGATTTTACGCCGAAATGTTTCAGTAGCGTTTCTGTGGCATAATCGCCGCTATAGGGCCAATCGTCCAGCGTATAAGTGTAAAAGCGGTCGCCGTAGTGCTCTTTAAAATCGTGTTGCCGGCTTTTGGGGAATATCACTTCGCTGGGCGCGTAACTTTGCAGCAGTTTGTCTATATAATTAGGATTACCCTGTGCAGCTAAAAACTCTCCTGTGGAAATATCTATCAGTGCAATACCGATGCTATTTTTCTCAAAATACAACGAGGCGAGGTAGTTATTGCTCTTTTGCTGCAGGATATTATCGCTGATGGCCACGCCGGGGGTAACCAGTTCGGTAACGCCGCGCTTAACGATGGTTTTGGTTGTTTTTGGGTCTTCCAGCTGGTCGCAAATAGCTACGCGCTGCCCCGCGCGTACTAATTTTGGAAGGTAGGTTTCCAGCGAATGGTGCGGGAAGCCGGCCAGTTCGATAAAGGTAGCTGCGCCATTGCCACGGCGGGTAAGCACAATACCCAAAATTCCAGCTGCTTTTATAGCATCCTCGCCGAAGGTTTCGTAAAAATCGCCCACGCGGAATAGCAGCAGAGCACCGGGGTACTTCACTTTAATGGCGTTATACTGCTGCATTAAAGGGGTTTCTTTGGTTTCGGTGGTTTTGGCCAAGTTGGTGCTTTTAATAATCTGCTAATTTAATCCATTGCCTTTGGATTAAAGCCATTGTGGAAAAGTTGCAGAAATGTTAGTTATTGATGGAACAGTGCACAATAAATGGTTGACTGGCATTCCGTGCCTTAATAAGTTATTTCCTTTTCCAATTATTTTTCACATGCTTATGCGAGTGGGGTTTTGTGCTATTTGCTTACCTTGTAACAAAATTAAGGCAGATGAAATTAATGTTAACCGTTTTTATAGTTTTGACGGCGACCTTTACCATAAATGCTCAATCAGAGCCCGATTCGTTGGCAATAGTAAAAATAGTTAAGGCCGACCTTAAAAACTTTAAGTTGGATAAACAGTTATGGAAGGATTTTAAAGCCAGGCAGTTCGGCGTTACTTCAGATCATTTTAAACCTGTTAAGGCAGGCGTTAGCGATAGCACATTACTGAATGATTCGGTATATGTAAAAGCTTACCGTGCAGGTGCAGCAAAAAAAACCTCTAAACGGCACACCACCGCGCACTATTTTTTATTTGCCGGTGGCGCATCGATAATAGTGCTTGCTGTAGTTGTACTAACCGCTGTGGCTGTAGCACTTAGCGCATGGAATTAAATGAAAAAGGCTTTGTTAGATATTACCGGCATCCGCCTGCAAAACCAGCATTTGATAAACCCCAAATTTATCAACCCGGCTGATATAGTAAAACACATGGGTGCCGTACAATCGCAGGATTATAGCGGCGCTAAATGGGCACTTGGGCAACGCTTAACAGGAAGCACCGATGAACTAATAGACAAGGCGTTAACCGATGGAAGTATCATCCGTACCCATGTGCTGCGCCCTACCTGGCATTTTGTACACCCCGATGATGTACCCTGGATGCTGGGCCTGACTGCCAAACGGATATTAGCAGGTGCGGCATCCCGTTTCCGCGAACTCCAGTTGGATGAGAAGGTGATCGCTAAATGCGAAAAGTTGGTAATTAAAGCATTGGATGGCAAAAAACAAATAGCGCGGGATGAGCTTGCAAATTACTTCAGCAACCATGGCATCGCTACCAATGACCAGCGCTTTGTACATATCATGATACAGCTGGAATTGGAGCAACTGGTTTGCAGCGGTGGCCGCGAAGGTAAACAGTTTACTTATGCTTTATTTGATGAGCGGGTGCCCAACGGCAAAGCGCCTGAAAAGGATGAAGCACTTGCAAGATTAGCCGAGCGATATTTTACATCGCACGGCCCGGCAACTATAGCCGACTTTGCCTGGTGGAGCGGCTTGACACTCACCGATGCTCATTCGGGATTAGAGGCTGTTAAAACCGAGCTGGCCAGTTATACCGTTGATGGCCAAACCTTTTGGTTTACAGAGCGGGAAGATGTTGGATCTATGGCCAATACCGCCCAACTATTGCCCAATTACGATGAGAACATTGTAAGCTATAAAGACCGCAGCGCAACCATAGATGCCGAACACATCAGCAAAGCCGACCCACGCGGCACCATCTTTAACCATACCATCGTTATAAATGGAAAAATAAAAGGGATTTGGAAACGCACGATCAAAAAAGACATATTGGAAGTTGAGTTGACCCCATTTAAAAAACTCAGTTCGCAAAATTTAAAGGCGATAGAAAAGGCCGCAAAAACTTACGCCAAGTTTTTGGGATTGAAACAGGTAACGATTAAGTAACGCAGGATTATTTTACTGTATATTTTATCCTGTATATATCCGTACGCCCAGGGCTGCCCGTATGGTGCGAACTAAAATATAGGTAACCCGGTTCCCGTGTATTAATAGATGGCCCGAACGTCCAAAATTTGGCTGCGTTTATTTGGGCGGGTAGCTTTACCGCTTTGCCCTTACGATTGAGATTGGCAATATACAGGTCGGCTTTCTCATCCGTCCCTGTCGAAGACGTAAAAACAAGCAAGTTCCCGGGCAATAGCGCAGCATCAAAATCATCATTGGCACCGTTAATGTTTTTACCCATGTTCATCGGTTTGCCATAGCCCGATGGATTGATCTTAGCTTTAAACATATCCTGCTTGCCGAATCCCCCGTGCCCGCCCGATGAAAATATCAGGTACTCCCCTTTGACATCCGTAATAGGTGCCCACTCGTTTTTTGGTGTATTGATAAAGTTACCTACATTAACCGGCGTACCGTACGCATTGGTTTTTTCATTATAAGGAACAAAGTATATATCATCTCCGCCAAAGCCACCTAAGCGGTTGGAGAAAAAGTAAACGCCTGCACCATCCGGTGCGAAAAAAGGATCGAAGTCATTAGAATCGCTATCAAAGGTAACACGCGCGGGCTCTGTCCATTTGCCTTTAACTTTTTCGCTCTGCCAAATATCCAGGTCCGTTTTTCCTTCAATCCAATCAATACCTCCCCAAAGCATTCTGTTGCCATCGGGGCTAAAGGTTATCTTCACCTCTGCGTTTTTAGTGGAGACCAACCCTGCCATAA
>CBFGNE010000118.1:0-8090 GCA_965649995.1 uncultured Mucilaginibacter sp. | reverse complement strand
CACGGGCAAATGCCGCTGAATATCCCGGATGCATCCGCTTATTCGCTGGAGACCTTGCGCATGGCCCTGTTTGGCCAAGATTTGGCCTATCAAATACCGCCTAATGCACTTAACCGCACAGGCAATTCAAGCGCGGTGCTCATAGGCGGCAACCTATCGCTATTGGTTGCCGTAAATGGCTCTGTGAGCGATGTTGACTATAGCGGCAAGATACTGTTTATAGAGGATGTGGGCGAATACCTCTACTCGGTAGACCGTATGCTGCGCTGCCTTAAACGGGCCGGAAAACTTAAAAACCTTGCCGGATTGATAGTTGGCGGCTTTACCGACATGAAGGACAACGACATCCCCTTTGGGCAAAGCATACCCGAGATGGTGATGGACGTTGTAAGTGAGTATAATTACCCTGTATGTTTCGATTTCCCGGCGGGGCATGTACCTAACAATTGCAGCCTAATATTGGGTGCACCGTTAAGCCTCACGGTAAAACAAGAGGGTGTTACCATAGGTTACCAATACATCTAATTATATATTTATATGGCATATTTAAGCAGTTTAAGCAAATATCGCGATCTTGGCCTTCTTATCATCCGTGTAGGGATAGGGGCTATGTTTATTTACCATGGCTACCCAAAGCTAATGGGCGGCAAGGACATGTGGACGGGGCTGGGCGGCTCGACAAAGTACGTGGGTATCACCTTTTTGCCTATGGTTTGGGGGTTATTGGCGGCACTTACCGAAACCGTAGGCGGTGCTTTGCTGATATTAGGCTTAGCCTTTCGCCCGGTTTGTTTGTTGTTGTTAATCAACATGATAGTAGCGGTTGCATCGCACTTTGGTAAGGGCGACGGCATGACGGAGGCCTCGCATGCTATAGAAGATGCTATTGTATTTGCAGGGCTATTTTTTATTGGCCCGGGTGCTTACAGCGTAGATAAAAAATAAAAAGGGGGCCTTGCATGATGCAAGGCCCCTTTTTTGGCTACCGTTGTACGAAATTTATTTTCCGTACAGTTCGTACACTTGCCGTACAAATTCGCACAGTTTCGTACAATCTCGCACAGTTTCGTACAACCTCGTACACTTTCGTACAGTTTCGTACAGCTATTTTGGCGATTCCGAAAATCCGTGAAAATCTTTGAATTTCTGTGGAAATCGGAGAAAAATTTGCCTTTATCTCTTTCTAAAATTGTCGTGGGCTAATCGCCGCAACCAGGGCATTTCGCTAACCTACAGGCCCCGGCTTTTCGCATTCCGGAAGCCAGGGGGTAAGGGCAAAAACCTACCCCGTTACATTTGCTTATTGGTTCATTGCATCGCCCAGGGCGGTAAGGTAGGCGTCGCTATCTACGTCGCCTTTTGCGGACGACATGTACTTATCCAGCTTATCGGCATCGGCGGCAAAAAGCTCTTTCAAGGCTTTCTTTTTCGGCGTAAATTTTACCGGTGCGGCATCTCCCTTTGCAAAAAAGTAAAGGTAGGTTGGCGCGTATTCATCATACTTGTTACCGGTAGACGTCATGCCGTTTGTTTGGTAAGTGGCTTTCATATAACGGATGATGATCTGCTTGTATATTTTATATTTAGCGCCGCCTGCCAGCACTTTTACATAATGGCTGTTATCAACTGCAGGTACGTAGGCAAAGGTAGAACCCACGCCCTTATCGTCGAAAAGGGAGATGGTTTTAACACTGGCCCTATCCACAACGTTTATTGCTTTTTGATCTGCCGTGTATATCATATCGCCGCCCATCATATCGTAGTTAAACAATAAGGCAGGGTCTTGCACCACCGCATCATCCTTGCTGACAGCATAGCCATGCATCCAGTTCTCAGACAGGTACCTGCTGCCCTGTACTTCGGTGGTGCTTGCAAAACTACCCAGTATAGTAGTGGTACTACCTGCGCTGTGTACACTAAACATATTCCCGGCCGAAGTGCTTGCTGCACTGCCATCGCCGGCGGGTAACGTAATATTTACGCCGCCTTCCTTTACCGGTGCATTTGCGGTGCCATAGCCCTTGGCTGTTGCTATTATCTTAGATGCTGCATCAGCTTTTAAAGTGTAACTGCCATCAGGGTCGGCATAAGTAGCGGAGGGGTGCTGCGAATCCCTTACAAATGCAAAAGGCACAGGTTTGCCCTGCGCATCAACAACAGTACCCTGTACAACAACGGTTTGGCCAAACGAAACCTTTACAATAAGCAGTAAAGCAACCAGGAAAGCAGATTTTTTCATCGGTGATAAAATTTAGATTTTTTTGTTAGACTATTATACGTTAAACATTTTAGACTGCAAATGGTATAAAAGGTTTAAATTCATAATTGCTAAAACAAAAAAATACGACACAAAAAAGGGCAGTCTAACCGACTGCCCTTTCTCAGATTCAGGAAATACTATAATTTTGTGTATTTGTCTATTAAGAACCTATCTGCACCTGTGTTAACCTTGTATTGGAAGGTCAATAACTGCAGGGCTTCAGCAAAAGTGTAAGACTTTGTTGCGTCATATGGCACGTATATCACCGGTTGTTGGGTGACAGTAATACCGTTTGGTGTGAAAATATTCGCAACATCAGTCGCATTTAAGGTAACCTTAAAGTTTTTGTAATGCGTGGCATCTGGTTTCTCAAATGTAACTTCATACCTTTCTGTGGCAACATAGTAACCGCTGGTAACTTCAAACTGCCTTGGTGTTACAGGGTATACAGTAACCTCGTCATCAAAAGACCCTGCAGCAGGTGCGCCTGAGCCATCACCATTGTTGCGGCGTTCGAAATGCCATGCGTACTGACCGGCAAAATCGTTACCAATAATTGAATAGTACTTAGTGTGGTAGTTACCATTGATAGTTTCGCCTTGTGCGTCTGTTATAGATATTGCCAACAGGTAGCTTTTAGCAGGGTCGAGTTTAGTTTTGTCAAACTTAACTGTTACAACTTGTGTACGGGTACCGGCAGGCACAACTACCGAAGTTTTGTCGATAGTGTATGAATCTGTTGGGAATGGCTCAAATGCTACCGCAGTTTGTGAAGCATTGTAAGCGGTTAAAGCAGCAGCATCAACGCCTAATGTGATGGTTAAATCTTTAGATAGCGGTTTCGGTGACGATATATTAACTGCAAATTGTTTAATAATTTCATCAGTCGATTCCGTTAAAGAACCCTTCGAAAAGTTCGATACACCGCCCAGAGGTATATCTATTGTGGTGCCTACTGCGGCAAAATCCACAAAGCGGCTGTCCTTAAGGCAAGAGCTAAAGCTCAGCAGCGCCGTCAAGCCCAGCAATATGGAAGAGGTTTTTATTAATGTCTTTTTCATTTTATCTTTTTTAATATTAAATATCAAAGTCAGCATCATAATCAATACGAAAACGTATTGATTATGGTTGCCAGAATATTTTAGAAGTGAACGGATCAATAGTACCTTCTGCACCAACGGCATCAGCATTTTGCTGATACTCGCTTGTTGGGAAGAATATCCTGTTAGGGATACCAGTGCCAATAGCCTTGGGGTCGATAGAACGTGGAACACCTACAGGGAAACCTGTGCGTTTAAATTCGTTCCATGCTTCAAAAAAGCTGTAACCATTCAGCGAAAAGTATTTCTGTGTGATAATTGCCTGCAGTTTATCGGGCGAAGAAGCCCATGCAATATTTTGCTGGTCCTGCGCCAAATAAGTATCTGCTTGTGTAGACGTTAAACCCAAAGCCAAAAATGATGAAGTAACACCCTTTTTATAAAGATCTGCAGCTACGCCATCTCCAAGGGCGATCCAGCCGCGGTTAACCGCTTCGGCCTGTAAGAATAACGACTCCGCGGTAGACAGCAATACAGCACCCATGGTAGGCGCCTTTAATAAGCCCGGGCCAAATGCGCTGGTTAGTGCATTTGCAGGTGCGTTAGGGTCACCAAAGGTTATACCTTTTTGTGTGCCTGTAGTACCGGCCACAGCATACTCCCTGGCAAGCCTTGGGTCGTTGTATGAGCGTAACAACTCAACCGCAAACGCGTTAGCACGCACAGATGCAGAAGCGCCTTTTGGGTTACCGGATACGTCGAATCCAAAGTTGTTATAAAAAGGGCTCTGCTGGCCTTCGAAGCCACCGCCTGTATAACCAGGATTTGCAATGCCCGATTCAGAATCAAGCGTCATGTAGTTAGCAGCAAGACTTGCAGCATCTGTAATAGCAGGAAGTGCAGCTTTTGCTGTACCACCGTTTAACTTGCTTTGGCGAAGCGCTAAACGAAGCAACAACGTGTTTGCAAATTTTTTCCATTTGCTCATATCACCATGGTAAACTATATCGTTTACGCCAGGGTCAGTTGCGCTCGCGCTGCCATCAATAAGTGCTTTTGCAGCAGTTAACTGTACAACAAGGTCTGCATAAATGGCATCCCCTTTATCGTATTTAGGGAAAAGGTAAACCGATGCGTTGAAGGCCTGTGAATAAGGCACGTTGTTATAAAGATCTACCAGTTGTTGAAAGTCGTACGCTTTCATGATCTTGGCAATAGCCGCAAATTTGGCAAATGATGCATCAGCAGATATTTTCTCCAGGTTATCAAAGTTGGTTGCATTGGCAAACAGGGGTGTAAACACCTGGAAGTTATCTGTTGTAAACTGGTATTGCTGCAAAGCAGGGCTTGGCACAAAGTTTCCGCTTGGCGCAACGTAGCCAACCCACATACCAAATACGTTGTAGTTGTTGTTAGGTATATCTGCCGCTACCTTTAAGGCACCCGCTAAGGCAAACTGCGGCGTACTAACCGAAGGCGTATTGGGGTTCACCTCCAGGCTCAGGAAGTCCTTTTTACAACTTGTAATAATCCCCGTTGTAAAAAGAGCTGCTATGATTAATATTTTCTTTTTCATTTCTGTAATAATTAAAATGTTACTTTAAGATCGGCACCATAAATTCTTTGGCCCGGAACCTGGTTAGCACTTGTTACACCTACTGCGTTACCTGCGGTATCGCTAAACTCAGGATCGCTCCATGGGTTGTTTTTTGGTTTCCATAAGAAAAGGTTACGACCTGTGAACGACAGGTTTAAGCCTTTGATGTAACGGGTGTTTTTAACAAATTGTGTTAGGTTGAAGTTAAGGTTAACTTCGCGTAATTTCCAGAAAGCAGCGCTTGATACACGTGGCTGGTTGGTGCTGTTATACGCAGAACTTTGCCAGAAACCGTAGTTACCATCTTGTACGGTAATGTTGGTGTTAGGCGTGTAAACCGGGGCAGCCGCAGTACCTGTGTTGATAACCGAACCCGGGTAAACAAATTTTTGACGGCCTGCCAGTGTAGATATTAACGAAGAACCTGCAAAGTTTAATGTGCTACCAATTTGGTTGTTGATGATATAACCACCGCGGTATTCTGCCGTAGCACCAAGGCTTACAAATTTGTAAGAGAAGTTGTTGGTAATACCCCAAATGTATTTAGGTGTAGTACGGCCAAAGTTTACCTGTGTTGGGTTTAACGATGGCAAACCGGTAGTAGCGCTTACAATTACGTTGCCATTAGGGTCGCGGTTCATATCGGTACCTTTGTAAACCGGGAATGGCTGGCCTACAACGGCGGTGATACCTCCACCCAAATCAAGCTGGTTGATACCAGGGATCAAAGAAAGTACTTTCGAATCGTTGATAGAGAAGTTGGTACCGATATCCCATCCAAAACCTTTTGGGTTTGATAACAAGATACCCCTTACTTCAAACTCTTCACCGCTCGATTGAATTTCGCCAGCGTTAAGTACCGCGAAGTTATAACCAGTAGCACCTGAGGTACGTACGGTTAAAGTTTGGTTTTTACTGTTTTGTTTGTAGTAAGTAGCACGTACGTTTAAACGGCTATCGAAGAACGAAAGCTCAGTACCTGTCTCAATTTCAGAGATGATCTCCGGTTTAAGCGTAGGGCTGAAGTTGGTAGTACCCAGGCTTAAGCCACCTAAAGAACCGTAAGGGAAGCCACCGGTTACACCTACAGTGTTAAAGATGTTGTACGGGCCTACCGAGATGTTACCCACGCGGCTTAATGATAAGTAGAACTTAGCATAGTTTAATATCTTGCTTCCTTTTAAGAAAGAGATAGCCTCTGTTGGCACAAATGAAACCTTGGCAGATGGGTACCAGAAAGAACGGTTTACCTTTGGTAAACGCGAATCGTTATCGTTCCTTATGGTTCCTTCTAAAAACAGGTAATCTTTGTAACCGATGTTCAAGTCAGCAAAATAAGCTATCTGGCGTATTTTTGCATAGCTTGTTCCGGCGAAGGCGAAGCCTGATATGGTATTGATGTTATAAAAATCCTTTATCAGCAAGCTGTTGCTACCTGCAGATATAGAGTTAAGGCTACGCTGGTAAATGGTATTACCTAATAATAAACTTGTTTTAAAATCTTTAAAGAAAGTGTAATGCATATTTATGGTTGCATCACCCTGAAGCCTGCTATAAGGGTTTATACCGGCAGTACCATCACCAAACAAGGTAAAATCGTTAACCTGGCCCTGAACAAGGCCTGTAGGGAAACCAGACTGTACGCTACCTGCTCCGTATGGATCGCTGATAGAGTAAGGGGTAAAGTTTACCTGTGAGCGGGTATCGCGCTGCTGGTAGTTACCAAAGTTTTGCGATACGTTATAAGCGATATCTAACCATTTGGTTGGGGTAAGGCTCAGTTTTAAGTTCGACAAGAACACGTCCCTTTGGCGATTGCTTCTTGCGTTATCAGTGATCCAGTACGGGTTGATGGCATAAGCATCGTAGAAATCGCTTGGGTTAGCAAACGTACCGTTGTTTGAATCCTGGAATTGTTTGATATCTAAAAACGCAGGCCATTGCATTACCGATGTAAATAACAATGCGCCGTTGTAACCAGTACCGTAAGTACTGATGCTGGTACGGGTGTAGCTTACCGAGTAATCGGCTTTAAACATACCAAATGTTTTTGCACCCCTTACGCTTACTGCAGTACGGGTGCTTTTATCTTTTGGCACAACACCCTTATCAATAACGTTTTGAGCAGAGAAATAGAAGGAGTTTTTTGCATCGCCTTGTTGGAAAGCAACCTGGTTTTGCTCAACTATACCCCTGTTAAAGAAGGATGTAATAGGGTTTTGCGCTAAAGCAGCATATTTCACTTTCAATACCGGTCCGTCAGGCCCGCCAGCAGGGTAACCAACCTGTACTTCGCTGCCATCAAAAGCAGGCCCGTATAATTGGTTTTCGTATGGGGTGTATAAAGAGAAACCAGTAACCGGGTCAACGTAAGGAGCAGGCTCGCCACCGTAAGGGCCATACATGCGCTGTAACTCGGGGAAGAAACCTACAGTTTTAAACTGGAAAGAGTTGCCGTAAGTAATAACCGGTTTGCCATCGTTTGTACCACGTTTGGTAGTGATGATGATTGCACCGTTAGAAGCCTCAGAACCGTAGATAGCGGCAGCACCGGCACCTTTCAGGATCTGTGTTTCAGCGATATCGTCTGGGTTGATAGACGAGATAGAACCACCCGGGATAGGTACACCATCCACAACGATGAGAGCTGTGTTGTTACCTGATAACGAACGGTTACCACGCAGGGTGATACGTAAGTTAGGGTCGATACTGTTATCAACAGTTTGAACGGCCAAACCAGCTACCTTAGCTGTTAAACCGTTTGCAAAGTTGGTAACGTTGGTTGCGTTTATCTCTTTACCTGTTACACGGGTAGTAGAGTAACCCAGCTCTTTTTGAGCACGTTTTACGCCCATTGCGCCGGTAACAACTACCTCGCCAATTTGCGCGAAGGATGGCTCAAGAGAAACGTTTACAACGTCGCCTGCGCCAAGTTTTACCTCCTGGGTAGTGTAACCAAGGAACGAAACAACAAGGGTGGAACCGGCCGGAACCGATAGGGTGAACTTTCCGGTTGTAGTAGTTTGGGTACCAATTGTAGTACCTTTTACTTTCACCGTAGCACCAGGAACGGGAAGACCATCATCTTTGGCCACAACCGTACCGGATACTGTACGATTTTGTGCAAATACCTGTGTCACGCATAACATCAGGAAACACAAACTTACTAGTAGAAGTTTTTTCATGTTTGTTA